>CAXGCE010000181.1:0-5086 GCA_964007795.1 uncultured Alphaproteobacteria bacterium
CGGCTTTGCCCATTACCGTCGGCGGAGGCGGTGGGGGAGGTGGTGCCAGCCGGTTGTTTGCCAGCGTTTCGGGCGCCTTTTGCATCCTGGTCGCGGGCTTTGGCTTTGTATCGACCGGCGTGAATTTGGCCGTTGCCTTGCCAGCAGGTTTCTGGGACACAGCAGGAGGCGCCGGCGAGTTGCTATCAGATTTTGGCGGCAATGCAGGCGCGGCGGGCTTGGTGTTCGCCTCGATCTGCTTGCGAGGTAGTGTCACGACCAGTGCGGGCCGTGAAGTGACAATCGGCTCTCGTGACGGTGCAGGCGGGTGAGACGTGAAAGCGCGAGTTGTAGGCGCCATTCGCAAATTCGGCACCAACAGTTGCCGAACACCAACACTAGATGCCGGATTTGGTTGCATGGACGGAAAATTCTGTGTATTCGCCCAATTGGGACTACCGTAAATAGCGCTCAGATTAATCGTGACTTCCGGTGTCATGCTTTGACTACCAATAAGCACTGTCTGCTGTGCCAAGGCCGGCTGCACAATAGCGATTAAGAATATGGTGGTGATGCAAACTCCACAAATTGACGGGACCTTCGCAGCCATGTACGGCGCATCGATCTTGCGTCCAAGCTTCTTGGCCATCGCATTCAGGGGGCCGTAGTTCCTGTCAATTTCTGATTTCATTGGGTTTTTGCGGCTGTTTCTCAAGGCTATAGAACATTCCGGATAAATCATGCCACGGCCTGCTTTTCAGCCATCTCCCAAATCCACAACATGGGCTAATCCGTTGACCCGGCACGATAGACCAGAGTGTAAGCCTGAGCAACGGATTAGGACATTTTCCATAAGACCCGTCGTCGCGACGCGCCGAGTAGATAAGTTAGCAGCACAATCTTGGCGAAAATGTGTCCGGTAGCGATGGGGACATCGCCTATCAGTTGCGACGCGATTTTTGAATGAGACGCAACATGCGGCTATGAATGGCCTCGTTTGCAGCTAGGATTTCGCCCTTGTACAGAGGATCAGAGCCTCCGTCGGTCCGGCTGACGAGGGCACCAGCCTCTTTCGCCAGCAATAGACCGGCGGCAATGTCCCAAGGCGACAGACCAGTTTCCCAAAATCCATCGAACCGCCCCGCCGCAACATAAGCTAGATCCAGAGCCGCGGATCCCATACCCCTGATTCCAGCGCATTCATCCGCGATGGCCAGGATTTCTATCGGGTAGCTGGGGTTGTCGCTACAACCGGAATGGGGAATGCATGTGCCTATCACCGCATCGCCGATCTGCCGACGCGCAGCAACTCGCAGACGCCGGTTATTCAAATAAGCGCCCTGTCCCTTTTCTGCCCAGAACATTTCGTCTGGGATTGGTGCGTAGACCAATCCAGCCGTAATTTCGCCAGACTCTTCTAATGCGATGGAAATTGCGAACATGGGGATACCGTGCAAAAAATTTATGGTTCCATCGACGGGATCAATGATCCAGCGCCGACGCCCATCTTTTCCTACCATCTCCTTGTTTTCCTCGGTCAGAAAACCAAAGTCGGGCCGAGCCTGTAGCAATAAATCCCGAAGCATTTCGTCCGTCCGGACATCAGCCGCCGTGACAAAATCACTAGGACCCTTGCGTGAGACTTGCAGGTTCTCCACTTCACCGAAGTCACGCACCAGCCTGCGCGACGCCTTACGGGCCGCCTGCTGCATAACGTTCATGATAGGCGATGTTCGGGACAAGTAATGATCCAATCGACAGGTATGTTGTTTAGCCTTCAGCCCGTTTGACGTAGGAACCATCTTCGGTAGCGACCACGATCTTGTCCCCGATGCCGACAAAAGGCGGCACGGAGGAACGTATGTCATTTTCCAGCAAAGCCGGCTTGTAGGATGCTGCGGCAGTTTGCCCCTTCAACACCGGTTCCGTTTCCAAAACCTCAAGAGTGACGTGTTCTGGCAACGAGACACCGATAACGCTACCTTCATAACTTTCAATAGAGACAATCATACCGTCCTGCAGATAACCGGTCTGATCGCCCAATTGATCAACATTCAGCTCCACTTGCTCGTAAGTCTCTGCGTCCATAAAGGTGAAACTGTCCCCGTCACCAAACAAAAATTGATGTTCTTTTTGGTCCAACCGGATCTTCTCTACATTTTCCGACGCCCGAAACCGTTCATTCAGCTTGCTACCATCACGCAGATTGCGCAATTCAACTTGCAGATAGGCCCCTCCTTTGCCTGGTTGTGTATGAGCGATTTTTACCGCGCGCCACAGGCCGCCTTTGTGCTCGACCACATTACCGGGCCGAATGGCATTGCCATTAATCCTCATGGCATCGTCCTCATCGTGTCAAACTCGCACCTGGTTCACCACTCACGTGGCCCACTTTTTGTGCGCTGAAGGGCGGCGGAAACTAACAGGGCTACTGCCGCGACGCAATCAAGAAGCTTTCCTAAAACGGCGTTCATAATTTACTTTTGCCATGGCATATTCCCTGAGCTAGGCTTTGGCTTCAACAAGGCAACCGATGGAATGCAATAATGGAAATCACCAGACATAATCCTGGCCCGCGCATGAGCCAAGCGGTAGAACATAACGGCGTAGTCTATCTGGCCGGGCAAGTCGCCAATGACATGAACGCCGATGTGACTGAGCAAACGCGGCAGGTTTTGGCAAAAATTGATGCCCTTTTGGAAACGACGGGCTCGGATAAGTCTAAGCTTCTATGGGCCCAATTATGGGTCACCGACATGCGGAATTTCTCGGCCATGAACGAGGTCTGGGATGCCTGGATTGACCCGGAAAATCCACCGGTCCGGGCTGGTTTGTGCAGCGATTTGGCAGCACCAGGTTACCTTGTCGAAATCATGGTGATGGCGGCCAAGTAGTCTGTCGCAGACCTTAGGAGTAGCGGAAAGCGGGTAGGAACCAAGCATCAGTTCGAGTTTTGCTAGCAGGCCTTAACGATAAAAGAGTAGGGATTATTATGCTGCGGCAATCCGGCCATGAATATATTGAGACCATCAAGCGCTATTTCCATGGCTGCAATTCTGCCGATTATGAAGAGATGGTATCAACTTTTGCACCTGACGTAGTGCATTATTTTGTGGACCATAGCGCCGTGCGGGGTGCGAGCGCGCTAGCTAATTATTGGACCAAGGTGGGTCCACGTACTGCTGCCCACTGGAGCTTGGATCATGCTTTGGTTCAGGGGACTGAGGCCGCAATCGAATGGAGCATGCGATGGACCCCCGCCGCCACCGGCACGCCGGAAGTTTTGCGCGGCAGCGAATGGTATCATTTTCAAAATGGCAAAATTGCCGAAATACGCAGTTATCACGCGAACTACTTCCTCGCCAAGCCAGACAATCGGGAATTGTGGGACTTCGACTATGACGGCCGGGGATATACGCCAAAAGGCAAATAAAAAAGAATTTTCATGTCCGTTCCCGACGACCCACCCTGCCCATATTTGCTGGTGATGACATCCCTGCTCCGGAACGGTGATCAAACTGAATTTCAGATGAAGTACCAGTCAAGATAGCAAGGAATTTATTCTATCAAAAATACCTTGCCTGCTGAATTTCAGGCGCGTTTATCGACCCAGCCTGCAACTAATTCCGCGACGGCAGTGCAACTATGCCAGTACCCTGGATAGATAGTTCGTCATCCTGTTGGTGGGCGGACTGGGTTATTTCCACGCAATGGCGGCCTTGCTCATCGATAAATTTGTTCGTGATTTCGCCGTCGATGTAGAGTACATCACCCACTGGATTGTGACGACGGATGCGGGTCTTATGTCCCACAAGCATGCCGTCATCGCCCATCCAATTAGTGATATGATGAGTCAACCAAGATACCCGCTCAGGGCCGTAGTCGTAGGCACCGGGCGCGCCCACCTCTAGGGCAAATTCGTTCTCCCAATGCACACGTTCAGGGCAATCCGGTATGTTGAAACGGTTGGTTATGCCCAAACCAGGGTGGGCGCGGATCTGTTTCCAGGCCAGTTTGTTGGCCCGAATGTATAAGCCACCCCAACCCTGGGCGTAACAGATAAAGCCAGTGACCGTCATCGGGCCCTTCAACATTGTCGGTAGTTTTTCACCCACCGATGTATCCTCGTAGTAACGGGCTTCAGCACCACGAATTTCCTCGTTTGCATAGTGGCGATAGATGTCCACGAGTTCTTCGTCGCTATAGGTCAACTGCTCCTTGACTTTGGCGGCGTATTTGGTGCCGTCTTCTCGCGCCTTGTCCCGCTCCGTCCTGAAGCACCAGCTGTCTCCCCCAGCAATATTGTCGCCATGCTGATTATAAAATTCGACGTGATATACCTGTTGAATTGCTCTGCCAGAGAAACGTGTCTCGTGGGGTATCAATTCGCTCAGCCATGCCTCGCAGCTTATTTCATCATTGCGGTATATTGTTTTGTGCCAAGACCAATCGGAACCGGCCCACATTGCATGAATTCCACGCAACCCACCCACATAACCCGACATAATTCGGCTGGTAGAAAACAAAAAACTAGGAAGGGCGATTAGGCCGCCATACTGGGTTGTCGACGCATAATCTGGGTCACACCACAGGGGATTATCGTCGCCGATGCCGTGGGCATAATGGCGAATATTGTCGCGAGTAGCCTCGCAACACCAGGGCTCAGGCATATTCTCGATCTTAACGCCAATGCGCTTTTGTAGATCTTCCAGATCTCGGTCCGTGATTTTAGGGAACCGACCACCATTCGCTCCAATTCTTCCTTCAGCATTCATGACGCTGTTCTCCTTTCGCCATAGCTTCCCGGTCGCGCAATCTCTTGCGGTTGACTTTCCCTGCTGGCGTCTTGGGTAATTCTTTTGTGAATTCGACAATTCGTGGATATTCGTGGCGACTAAGATTATCCTGTGCGAATGCCTGCAGTTCGGCTGCGAACTTTTCATCACTTCGACGGTTCGTAACGATAAATCCCTTCACCACCAAGCCACGCACTTCATCCGGAACGCCAATAGCGGCCGCCTCCAGCACATCCGGATGTTTTAGTAGGGTATTCTCAATTTCTATGGCACTCATGGTGTGGCCTGCGGAAATGATCACGTCGTCCGCC
>CAXGCE010000182.1:0-5061 GCA_964007795.1 uncultured Alphaproteobacteria bacterium
GTGCCGGATTTCGAAATATTAATATTGCATGTAGAGTGAGGTGCTTTGAAATTCTGTGTCAGGCGACGCGGAAGCTTTCGCCGCAGCCGCATCGGTCGGCTTCGTTAGGATTGTTGAAGACGAAGGTCGATTGGAATTTATCAGATTTGTAATCCATCTCGGCGCCAATCAGGAACATAATGGCCGTAGGGTCGACAAAGATCTTTACGCCGTCCACTTCCACCTCTTCCTCGAAGCGTTTCTTTTCTGTGGCATAATCCACTTGATACATCAGGCCCGAACAACCGCCGGTCTTAACCCCGACCCGCAAGGCTAGAACCTCGCCGTCGCCACGCGCCAACAATGTTTTGGCCTGCGCCACTGCTGCATCGGTCATCGTCAAAACGGGAGGTCGTTCCATGGTAATTTTTCCTCAATCCCTACTTATTTTAGGTTAGGCAATGCTGCAAATCCAAATTTTAGAACATGTTGAGTTCGACCTTTGCTGCCTCAGACATCATGTCCATGGTCCATGGTGGGTCCCAGACTAGTTCAACTACCACTTCGCCCACGCCATCGACTTCCGATACCGTGCGGGCGAGATGGCCGGGCAAGACGCCGGCGACAGGGCAGCCTGGCGCCGTCAGGGTCATCTGTATATCAACCGAACCGGCCGTATCAATCTCATACTTATAGATGAGTCCCAATTCGTAGATATTGACCGGAATTTCCGGATCATAAACTTCCCGCATAGCGTCGATCACTAGGTTATCCGCGGCGACGGTCACGCCATCCTTAAGGGCACCTCCGGCACGGGCCTTACCGTCCTCGTCCAACTCCGGGCCATGGAGATGGCCGAAGAGGTCATCTTCTCCATAAAAATCCATACCTGACATTACGTTACCTATTCCCTAGTTAATCGCCCACCTCAGCAAGGTCAGCGTGCCGGCTAAGTTTTTGCATATGTTTCAACATGGCCATCATCCCCACCTGACGCTGCATTGTTAGGGCGCCAAGGTTTAGTCCGCGGACGTGATCCAAAGTTAATAATCCCAGTTCGCTGCTGGTTAGGCCACTGAATGATGTGGTCATCATCGTGACCAGTCCCTTGACGATGATGGCATCGCTCTGGCCACGAAAGTGGTGCCAATCACCTTCAATTTCATGGATTATCCAGACCTTGGACATGCAGCCATGCATCATATGGTCATTGTCCATGCAGTCCACCGGGAAAGGTACCTTATCCGCCCGCTTGCCAATATCGATAATGTATTCAAATCGACTCTCTTCATCGAGCAGATCAAGCGCCTCCACATATTCCTGATATTGGCTCAGATCCGCCATCAGCCGAATAGCTTCCGGGCCCGTTCCAGGGCCTCTATCATGACGTCGATTTCATCCATGGTGTTGTACATAGCCAGTGAAGCCCGCAAGGTGCCGTCCACGCCCAGCCGGGCCATCAACGGCTCGGCGCAATGTTGCCCCACCCGCACCGCGACGCCGAACCGATCCAATGTAGCGGCAGTATCGAATGGATGGATGCCTTCCTGGATAAAGGACAATATGGCTGCCTTTTCAGGCGCCGTGCCAAAAAGCCTAATATCCGGCATCGCCAATAAGCGTTCGGTTGCATAGGCCAACAACGCTTGCTCATGTTCCGAAATTTTATCCATTCCGATAGAGGCCACGTAGTCGATTGCGGCACCCAGACCGATGGCCTCCACGATCGGCGGCGTGCCTGCCTCAAATCGGTACGGCGGTTCCTTGAAGGTCGTTTTCTCAAACGTGACTACGTCGATCATTTCGCCGCCGCCCTGGTAGGGAGGCATTTTTGCCAGCAGATCCGCCTTGCCGTACAACACGCCAATTGCCGTGGGGCCATAGAGTTTGTGTCCGGTGAAGACATAGAAATCAACGTCAAGGTCCTGCACATCAATGGTACTGTGGACAACCGCCTGGCTACCATCCAGTAGCACCGGAATGCCCCGCTCATGGGCCAATCGGATGATATCCTTAGCCGGAGTGAAGCTGCCCAGGACGTTGGAACAATGGGTCATAGCCACCAGCTTGGTACCCTGGTCCAACAACGTTGAGTAAGCGTCCAAATCCAGCACGCCGCGATCATCGATGGGCGCCACCTGCAAATCTATTCCGAGCTCGTCCCGGAGCAGTTGCCAGGGCACGATATTGGCGTGATGTTCCATGGCCGAGATGACGATGCCGTCACCCGCGCGCAAGTTAGTGCGCCCATAGGTGGCAGCAACAAGATTTATAGATTCTGTAGTGTTACGAGTGATCACCACGTTGTCTTCGTGGGGTGCATTGAGTAGTCGTGCGATGGTCCCACGCACCCCCTCATAACGGTCCGTAAGCGTCTGGCTCAAATAATGGGCGCCGCGATGGACGTTTGTATATTGATCCTCCAGCACCTCCGTCATGGCATCGATTACGGAGCGGGGTTTCTGGGCTGAGGCGCCGCTGTCAAAATAAACCAGGGGCTTGCCGTGAATTTGGCGGCCGAGGATGGGGAAATCCTGGCGTACTCGCCCAACATCGAAGCCGCCTTCCACGTTATAGCAGGCCAAGCGACTAGTTTGATTAATGTCGTTCATGCCGTCATCCAATCGGAGACCAGCTGATCCATCAAATTGCGCATGGTCTCATCGCCAACATGTGCCAAAGTTTCGGCGATGAAAGCCGCCATCAGCATGCGGCGAGCCTCGACCTCAGGGATGCCGCGGGAGCGCAAATAGAACAGGCCTGACTCGTCTAATTCCCCAGACGTGGCGCCATGACTACATTTCACATCGTCGGCCAGAATTTCCAACTCCGGCTTACTATTGATTTCGGCTTTTTCGGACAACAACAGGGTCTTGTTCAACTGATGGCCTGAAATGCCCTGTGCATCCGGGCGAACAGTGATCTTGCCCTGGAAGACGCCGTGGGCTTGGTCGTCAAGTATTCCGCGATAGTCCTGCTGACTGTTGGTGGCTCCAAACACGTGATCAACATTAATGGTATTGTCGCAATGCTGTGTGCCCCGCAACAGATAAATGCCGTTTAGGTCAGCCCTGGCGCCCTGTCCCTGCAGGGCTAGGTGAATTTCGCTGCGTGCCAAAGCGCCACCCAGGTTCAGGTCGAAATTCTCGAATTCTGAATTGTCCGCCAGTTCGCCGGCCACAGTGGCAATATGGCTGGCGCCCATGGCTTCCTGTTGAATTTTGTAGCGCTGCAATTTCCCACCGCCGCAAACCTGGATCTCGGTCACAGCGTTCGTGAGGTAGGTCGCGTCGCTCGGGCCAAGATAATGTTCAACTATCGTTGCTTTGCTGTTTTCACCCACCAAGACCAGATTGAGAGGGTAGCTGGCGCCATGTTGGTTCAGAAACAGGACCTCAACTGGCCGCATCGACTCAATGCCCGGCTCTACAATCAGAACATAACCATCACGGCTCATGGCCTGGTTCAGGGCGGGCATGGGCAAATCCCTAACTGCCGCCAACTGGCCAAGTCTTGCCGACATAAACTCTGATGCCTCCTCGATGGCCTGTGTCATACCGCACAGTCTGACGCCAGGCGGCAGGTCCATCGCAACATCCAACAATGTTCCGTTATTGAAAACCAGTCTGCAGCTATCGGCCAAAAGGGCAGGGGGGACCGTGCCGTCGGGACTGCCCTGTACATCGAATAACTGGTCTTTTATCGCCTTTAGATCAGTATATCGCCAGGCCTCCACCTTGCGGTCGGGCAGGCCGGAGGCCTTGAAACGCGCCAAGGCATCCGCTCGCATATCCAACAGCCATGGCAGATCATTGCCTGGCAAATGGCCGGCAAAATCAGCCAGGTATGTCTCTTCACTAATCACCTAGGCTGCCTCGCCCAGAAATTCACTGTAACCCTTTTTCTCTAACTCCTGTGCCAGTTCCTTGTCGCCCGAGCGTGCGATACGGCCCTCGACCAGAACGTGGACAAAATCAGGTACGATGTAATCCAGCAAACGCTGATAGTGGGTAATCACTAACAGGGAACGGGCAGGGCCGCGCAGGGCGTTAACGCCATCGGCAACGACTTTAAGGGCGTCAATATCGAGCCCGCTGTCAGTCTCATCTAGCACCGACAGAAAAGGTTCCAGCAAAGCCATTTGTAGGATTTCATTACGTTTTTTTTCGCCGCCAGAGAAGCCTTCATTGACGCCGCGACGCAACATGTCGTCACTGATATTTAGGACTGAAGTTTGTTTGCGTAGCCGTTTCATGAACTGCACCGCATCCAGCTCTTCTTCGCCCCGCTGTCGTCGAATGGCGTTCAGCGCGGTCTTCAGGAAAGTTGTCGAAGACACGCCCGGCAGCTCGACAGGATATTGAAATCCCAGGAACAGCCCCTCGGCCGCACGCTCTTCGACGGACAACTCTTTTAGGTCACGGCCACGGTAGATGATTGAACCGGCCGTAACCTCATACCCATCGCGCCCGGACAGAACGTAGGACAGGGTGCTCTTACCCGAGCCATTGGGCCCCATAATTGCGTGTACTTCGCCGGCGCGAATGCATAGATCAATGCCTTTGAGGATTTCCGTGCCATCAACGACAGCACGCAGGCCCCTTATTTCTAGCATATTAGCCATTTCTAACCGACACTGCCTTCCAACGAGATCGATACCAACTTCTGAGCCTCAACTGCGAATTCCATTGGCAACTCCTGCAGCACCTGCTTACAAAACCCATTGACGATCATGCCAAGGGCCTCTTCATCTGATAATCCCCGCTGGCGGCAGTAAAACAGCTGATCTTCACCAATCTTCGCTGTCGTCGCCTCGTGCTCGATCTGGGCCGTACGATTGCGGTTTTCGATATACGGCACGGTGTGGGCGCCGCATTTGTCGCCAATTAGCAAACTGTCGCATTGGGTATAGTTGCGTCCGCCCGCCGCACCGGGTTGCATGCGGACGAGTCCTCGGTAGGTACTTTGACTGCGCCCTGCAGAAATACCCTTGGCGATGATGGTCGAGGAGGTGTTTTTGCCAAGATGGATCATCTTGGTGCCCGTATCAGCCTGCTGCAGGTTGTTGGTGATGGCTACGGA
>CAXGCE010000183.1:0-5060 GCA_964007795.1 uncultured Alphaproteobacteria bacterium
CATCCCACGGCCCAATGCAATTGAAATAATGGAAAAATCCTTACGGAATTCATCCTTCGCATGAGCGCGATTGTTTTGCGAATATGGTTAGCACTGGTTAACGGTCCAATAATATTCAGAAGCCATTCCTGCTTGTTGGCGGGCCGCCTCGTTGAAAGGCGGTTTCAAGGCACCTGTGAAATAGGTGTCGACGAGATTCTGCCAATATTTCACTGGCTCCCGGTCATAGCGGCTGCATGACCATTCGAACCAGCGGCAACCTTTCGCTACGTGGCTAATTTCTTCGTCCAGAATCAATTGCAGGATGGCAGCGGACGCCTCATCGCCTGCATTTTTCAGCTTCTTAACCATGCTCGGAGTCACATCCAAGCCCCGCGCTTCCAGCAACATAGGGACAACGGCGAGACGAGCGTCAAAATCGTGCGCGGTATTTTCGGCCGCCTGCCACAGGCCATCATGAGCTGATAAATCGCCATAGCTCGCGTTCAGTTCAGCCATGCGCGCGGTCAACAGCATAAAATGCCGTCCTTCGTCCGCCGCGACACTGACCCAGTCGTCATAAAATACTCGCGGCAGGCCATGGTCCGAGAAACGGGCAATCAAGTCCCAGGCCAGATCGATGGCGTTCAACTCGATATGGGCGATGGCATGTAACAGGGCGATACGCCCCTTGCGTCCTGATCCGCGTCGCCGGGGCATGTCGCCAGGCCGGCGTAGGTCAGGGCGATCCGGACGGGCCGGGTAGCTGGGCGGGTGGCAGTAACCGATCTCTCGAATCTCTCCATTTTCCCAGGCTCGGGCCATATTGACGCTGGCCGCCGCCTTAGCTGCTGGATCGGCGGTTGTGAGCACTTGACAAGCTGCGGTGCAAAGGTTGCTAGGAACCATATGGGGTGCCTTAACTGTAATTATTTGAGGTCCGTTAAAGCATTTAGGAGGAGAATGCTGCAACCCGTGAATTAGGATTGTATGGTCTAAATGAGGTAAGGGGGCGGGGATGTTGTGGGACGAGAATAACATTCATGGTGCCCATCACGCCAATGGCGCGGCGCTCCAGTTTGATCATTAGTACCTTGGCCAAGGCGGGTGTGTCCAAGCTGGATCACGCAAACAGCGAAATGGACGACGCTATGAGCGAGGCCGTCGCGAAGACAACCCACCTACAGGGCGACTTGGTCCGCGCGATCATGGACTGATGCCACTCCCCGCTGCATTCTCCATCGTGTAAACTGGCGTTAAAAGGTAGTGGCTCAAAAGAGGACGTTATGGAGTTATTTGATCTTAGCGACCGGGTGGCAATAATCACCGGTTCCAGCAAGGGTATCGGCAAGGCTATCGCTGCCCGTATGGCTCAGCATGGAGCCAAGGTGGTGGTTTCTTCCCGCAAAGCAGATGCCTGTGAAGCCGCTATGGAAGAAATAAATCGTGACTACGCCGGAAATGGGGGCGAGGCGATTTCGATCCCGGCCCATGTGGGAATGGATGATGACCTAAGGAACTTGGTCGACAAGACGTTGGACAAATGGGGAAAAATTACGACCCTAGTGCCAAATGCTGCGTCCAACCCCTACTACGGACCTTCCGTCGATATGCCCGAAGAAGTTTTCGAGAAAATTCTGGATACCAATGTGAAGAGCGTCTTTAAGCTGTGCCACATGGTCATTCCCGGCATGGTGGAGGCCAGTAAGGGCTCCATCACTATTATTTCGTCGAATTCCGGCCTCAAGGGCTCGCCGTTTCTGTGCGGCTATTCCATCTCGAAAGTGGCGGAGCATCAGATCGCCCGTAACCTGGCGGTTGAATTCGGACCCCAGGGGGTGCGTGTCAACGCCATCGCGCCGGGCCTGATCAAAACCGACTTCGCCAAGACCCTCTGGACTAATCCCGACCGTCTTGCTCGGGTAGAAAACCTGCTTCCTTTGCGCCGAATTGGCGATCCTGATGAAATCGCAGGCACTGCTGTATTTCTCGCCAGCGATGCGGCCAATTTTCTGACTGGCCAAGTGCTAAATGTAGATGGGGGAAACGCCATTGTCTGATCCATGCGCGCACTAATTGCGGGCGGCTGCGGGTTTGTCGGCATCAATATTGCCGAGGCTATTTTGCGCCGTGGCGACGACGCAGTTCTATTTGACGCCAATCCTTTGCACTGGGAAGCGGCGCGAGCTTTTGACCTGTTGCCCGGTGCTTATTCCGTCGAACAGGGGGATGTCCGTAATGCGCGGACGGTCGCGGCGGCGTTCATCAACCACGAAATTGACGCTGTCTTTTACGGCGCTGCTATGACCTCAGGTCCGGAACGGGAGCGGGCATCGCCGGATCAGGTACTAGGCGTTAATCTATTGGGATTAGTGAATGTGATTAATGCGGCCGCCAAGGCGGGTGGGGTGAAACGAGTGATCAATATCAGCTCGGGTTCCGCCTATGGCCGTCATCGCCTGCACGGTGATGGCGACCTAGTGGAAGAAGTCACGCCATCAGAACCAGAAACACTTTATGGCATCACCAAATACGCTTCTGAAGCAGTCTGTCGCCGCTTGACTGATCTGTTGTCCATGGACATCCGCTCCGTGCGCCTTGCCGCCGTCTATGGCCCCTGGGAGGTCGACAGTGGCGCCCGCGACACACTTAGCCCCTTCATGCAGGTAGCATTAGTGTCCTTGAGCGGTGAAACGGCAATTTTGCCGCGCGCTGACCGTCAGGACTGGGTCTATTCACGGGACGTGGCGACAGCGCTACTTGCCCTGATGGATGCTGAGGCGCCGGACTATGATCTCTATCATATTGCCTCTAACCAAGTCTGCGGTGTGCAGGATTGGAGCGTGGCCCTGAAATCCCATTACAGGGATTTTAACTTCACCATCGCAACTTCCAGTCAGACACCAAATATCAATTTGCATGGTGACAAGGATCGACGCTCCTTGTCCGGGGCGCGGTTATCAGACGATATAGGCCATACCTTGCCCAGTGAGCCCACGGCGGCCTTCCGGGATTTTCTGGATTGGATAATTCAGCACGGGGCATTCTGGTCAAAATAAGAAATTTGAGGAGAGACGAAGTATGAAATTCGGGATATTTTACGAGCATCAATTACCCCGACCTTGGGAAGCGGACAGCGAATTCAATCTGCTGCAGAACTCTCTAAATCAGATCGAGTTGGCGGACCGCCTGGGCTATGACTACGCCTGGATGGTGGAGCATCACTTTCTGGAAGAATATTCCCACGCCTCTTCACCAGAGACATTCCTGGGTGCAGCCAGCCAGCGTACCCTCAACATCCGTCTGGGTTACGGCATCATTCAGCTGACGACCAATCAGCCTCACCGGGTGGCTGAAAAGGTCTCCACTCTGGATCTTCTCTCGGGTGGCCGCGTGGAATTTGGTATGGGCGAAGGAGCAGGTCCGGCGGAACTGCATCCTTTTGGCACGCAGGTGCGCAGCAAACGCGACCGCTGGCTGGAGGCAGTGAAAGCCGTGATACCTATGTTCACCAAAGAGGATTGGGAATTCCATGGTAAATTCTATGATTTTCCTGCCCGCAATGTGTTGCCAAAGCCATATCAGAAGCCCCATCCGCCCCTGTGGGTAGCCTGTTCTAATATTCAGACAATTACCCTGGCCGGGGAGTGGGGCTTGGGCGCCCTGGGATTCACCTTTGTCTCGCCGGATGCTGCGAAGGCCTGGGTCAATCACTACTACAAAAACATGCTGCACCATTCGAACCCGGTAGCTGATTATCCCAAAAACCCCAACGTGGCCATGGTGTCCGGATTTATGTGCGCCGATACGGATGAAGAGGCTATCGAAAAGGCAGCAGGGTGGACATTTTTTATCTTTGCTCTGTCCCATTACGGCCGTGAGGGCATTGGCGCACCCGGCAAGGGAGACCTTTGGAAGCTGTATCAGGACTGGCGTCATTCCGAAAAGGCGCAACAGGCTCTGACCTCCGGCTTGATCGGTTCGCCCGAAACCATTCGCAACAAGCTGCGCCAGTATGAAGAGGCGCATGTGGATCAGGTGATCCTGCTAAACCAGGCTGGAAAGACATCGCATCAGGATATCTGTGACAGCTTGAAAATGTTTGCCGAAGAGGTAATGCCGGAGTTCCACGAGCGGGAAAATGAACATCAAATCTGGAAAGAGGGAGTAATGAACGGCGCCATTAAGCTGGAAGAGCTGGATACCCAGCCCTATGACGTCTTCAGCCATCAGAACGAGGATATCGTGCGCCTTTCACCCGAGGAGTTGAAGGCGCATATGGCTCGGAAGGAGGCAGAGCAGCGCGCTACTGCTGCCGCTGCCGATAACGCTGCTGAATAGGGCGAGGACGGCATGACCAGCTTACGCCAGATGATCCAGGAGCCCGCGCCGGTGTGCGCGCCTTTAGTGCTGGATCCTCTGATGGCTAAACTCGCCGAACAGGCGGGTTTCAAGGCCTTGTACCTGGGTGGCGGTGCGTCCGGCTATCGCAAGGTACACCTGGAAGCTAATCTAACCCTGTCGGAAATGTGCCAGGCGGGGTTAGACATCCGTACGGTTACGGACCTGCCTCTGATCCTGGATGCCGCTGCCGGCTGGGGCGACCCGATGCACATGCATCGGACCATGGGCATGGCCGAGGCTGCCGGTTTCGCCGCTGTCGAAATCGAAGATCAAATTTTACCTAAACGGGCCCATCATCATGCGGGTATCGAGCATATGGTACCGTTGGGGAGCATGGTAGACAAATTACGGGAAGCGGTTTCAGCCCGGCGCAACCCAGATACCCTGATCATCGGCCGTACCAACGGCGTGCGGTCCTCAAATATGGACGATGCGCTGCGCCGTGGCGCAGCCTATAGGAAAGCGGGTTCGGATATCATTCTGCTTAGCCCCCGCAATCCGGAAGAGGTGCGTCATGTGGCAGATCGTCTAGGCGGACCATTGATGATGTTGTTAAAGCCTGGCGGCCTGACCAGCCTGGATATGGGCCTGGATGAAATGGCCAGCCTTGGTTATCGTATTCTGGTCGACCCTTCTACACCTTTGACCGCTGCCTACGAAGCCATGCGAGGGGTCTA
>CAXGCE010000184.1:0-5060 GCA_964007795.1 uncultured Alphaproteobacteria bacterium
GCCACTGGCTGCTGCAGGTCGGTGGTGAATGACAGGCGTCCCGCGTTCACATTACTTTCGACCAACTCATCCAAACCTGGTTCGAAGATTGGGATTTCACCACAATGAAGTGCCTCAATCTTAGTGGCGTCTTTGTCAACGCAGGTGACATTATGGCCGAATTCTGAAAAGCAGGCTCCCGATACCAACCCCACATAGCCGGTTCCGATCATGGTGACATGCATATTACCGTCCGCCTTAAATCAATATATCTGGGCCATCTGAGGGTCTTGCTTCAATTCGTTATAGACGACAAATAGGCACCAAGACCTTCCCGCAGTTCGGCCCGAGCCAAGCCAAAAGCGATCGTAGCTTGTAGAAATCCAAGTTTGTCACCGCAGTCAAAGCGGGTGCCTTCAAAACGTAGGCCGTGGAATGGCTTATGGCCGATCAATTTGGCCATGGCGTCGGTCAACTGTATTTCTTCACCGGCGCCCTTTTCCATCTTGCTTAGGTAGGTGAAAACGTCCGGCATCAGTATATAGCGCCCAATAACCGATAACGTGGACGGCGCTTCCGCCGGATCGGGTTTTTCGACCAGTCCCTTGACCTTTGCCAGTCGGCCGTTATCGCTCGCCACATCCAATATACCGTAGCGCGAGGTATGTTCGCGTGGCACATCCAGGACCGCGACCATGTTGCCGCCTGTTTCCGTTGCCGCATCTATCATTTGTTTTAGGCATGGCGTGTCGCTCAAAATCAGGTCGTCGGCCAGCAGCACCGCGAACGGTTCGTCCCCCACCAGGTGCCGCGCACACCAGACGGCGTGGCCCAATCCCAGGGGTTCTTGTTGCCTGGTATAGGCCACTTGTCCAGCGTCCGGAATTGCGGACCGTAAGGCCGCCAATTCATCAGATTTTCCACGCGAGGAAAGCAGATCCTCCAACTCGTAAGAATGATCGAAATGGTCCTCGATCGCAGTTTTCCCACGACCGGTGACAAATATGAACTCTTCAATACCAGCCGCGGCAGCTTCTTCAACCGCATATTGAATTAATGGCTTGTCTACGATGGGTAGCATCTCCTTGGGCAAGGCTTTGGTTGCAGGTAAGAACCTGGTGCCCAGCCCACCAACAGGGAATACGGCTTTGCGTACGCGCATGTTGATATAACCTATCAAATTGCAGACTTTATCTAATCGGGAACCGCTTCTGCCATGACGGCGCGTCAGGTGCAAGCTATCCCCGTCACACACCCAGCAATATATCCTTAGCCTGATTTATTTTGGTAGCCAGATATGAAGAGCCGCCCTTGTCAGGATGCATCTTGAGCATCAGGCGTTTATGCGCCTCGCGGATGTCATTTGGGGAGGGGTTGGTTTCCAGACCCAGAACCTCACGCGCTTCTTCCATGGTCATGGGTCCCACACTGGCTTGACGCTGTTCGTCGCCGTCGCCGTCTGTCTGCTGGCGCCATTCCGGACCGTGACTGCGATCCAGATAGGCTTCTAATAATTGTGCGCTTTCGCCGTCATGCCGCTGGCATTCTGCCAACAATTCCATCAACTGTTCGTGATTCAGGTCCGTCAAATCACGGCCCGCGTAAGTCCCTTGCAGGACTTCGCCCCGCATGGCGCCGCTATCATGGTCTAGTTCTAGGCGCAAGTAGACGGTTTCGACGTTCGAGGTGCTGCCTGGTGACCGCCCTGGGCTCTGGCTCAATCGAGGGCCTAGGCGCGGCAAGGCCCATCGGCGTAAGAATGCTGCCGCTACGAAAGCAAGAGGTAAGCCGAGCGCAAATCGCCCAGTAAACAGCAGAAAAGCCGCTGCCACGGCACAAATGCCGAACGCCGAGATACGCAGGATCCTTGCCAACGTTTTTGGATCTGCCGTCAGTCCAAATGTTCCCATTAAGCCAAGGGCCGCCAGCAAACAAATGCCCAAGATAAAGTAGCCGATCATGGCGGCTTAGCATCCATCTGATGGGCGATCCGTAGAATGGGCGCGGTCTTGCCCTTGGAAAAATCGGATAACGCTTTGCGACCTCCTGCCGCGTAGACGGCTACCGCGGCCAGTAGTCCCTTAAGCTGAGCGGCGGACGTGGAATCAAACCGGCAATAGGCACCTCGGGTCAAAGTGGCAATTTGCTGGAATGCCCGGCTCGCGATCGGTTCGTGACCCTCGTGAAACAGAAAACATGGCACGCCCATTATACCTAGTTCACCGGCCACGGCGCAGACCTGGTCTACGTCCTCTTCCAGACAATCGCCGACAAATACTAGGGCATTGATCTTTTGTTTTGCTGTTTCTTTCACCGCATATCTCAGAAGGCGTTCAACCTGGGTATGTCCGCCAAGGCATCGTACTTTTGTCATATAGGGGATGAGGTCGGCGGAGGTGGAAATCCACGGTGTCGCGCGAAAATCCTTATAGCCTCTGTAATAAGCCAATTGTACATCCAAGCCGCCCATTTTGGCGGTTTGGGTGAACATCTCCCCCTGAATCTGGCAGGCGGTATCCCAGGTCGGCTCGCGGCTGGCGGTAGCGTCCATTGCGAATAGTAGACGACCACGGGTTTTGGTAGCTTGGGCGTTGGGCGTAGCAGCCAGTTTATTCAGGAAATTCTGAACTTCGGCAAGGCCGCTTTTGGTCGGTATGTCGCGATTTTTTGGGGCCATCGTCATATTACATTGTATATGGGTCCGACTTGTCCAGTACCAGTGGTATGAACTTATTGTTTTATATTCATGGTTTCAGGACAAGAGGCACGAAATGCAATGTGGAAGTCCAAATGTTACTAGGCCTCTGAAGTGCAAAGCACAGCTGCTTGACCATGAGTTCCGGTCAGGCCAAGTTGCGCGCCATGATGGAACGCGTGGATAGTGTCGTGGTGGGTGCAGGGGTGGTCGGTCTAGCAATCGCTCGCCAACTAGCTCTAATGGGTGACGAAGTCATCATTCTAGAGGCTGCAGATTTAATTGGCAGCGAGACCTCGTCTCGAAACAGCGAGGTTATCCATGCGGGTATCTATTATCCCAAGGACAGTTTGAAGGCCCGTTTTTGCGTTGCCGGCAAGGCCAGACTGTATGAATTTTGCGCCAGCCACGGCGTGGGATATCTTAACTGCGGCAAACTTATTGTCGCTACGTCGGACGAAGAACTAGAGGTTTTGGACGGCATCAAGGCTAAGGCAGCGGCGAATGGCGTTGAGGATCTTTATGAAATTACCTCCGCAGAAGCCATGGCTCAAGAACCACGCTTGTCCTGTACTGGCGCCCTGGTCTCGCCGTCGACGGGCATTGTCGATAGCCATGGCCTAATGCTCGCCTTTCAGGGCGATGCGGAGGATCAAGGCGCTATGATAGCTTTTCGAAGCCGGGCAGTGGGCGGCGAGGTCCTAAATGACGGCGTGGCTCTGCGTGTTCGGGATGGCGACGGTGTTGAAACGACCCTTGGATGCCGACGTCTTGTTAACGCGGCGGGCCTTTATGCCCAACCCCTGGCTCGGCGTATCGACGGTCTGGGTCCGGATACCGTTCCGCCATTGCTGTACTGCAAGGGCAGCTATTTTTCTCTGCCCGGCCAGCAACTCTTTTCCCAGCTGATCTATCCCGTTCCGGCCTCTGCGAGCTTGGGAGTACACCTAACAATAGATTTGGGTGGTCAGGCCCGATTTGGCCCTGACCAGCAATGGCTAGACGGTGAATTTGATGATATGGAAGCACCCTTGGATTATTGTGTGGACGCCAGGAGAGCCGAAGTATTTTATGATGCAATCCGTAGATATTTGCCGGACCTACCTGACAATTCGCTTGAGCCGGCATATAGCGGCATACGACCTAAGTTGCAGCAGCCCGGTGGCGGTATGGAGGATTTCATGATTCAAGGGCCGGAAGATCATGGCGTGCGAGGTCTTATCAACCTCTACGGAATTGAATCTCCCGGGTTGACCTCATCCCTTGCCATCGCCGAATTCGTAGGCGCAATGGTTGTCGATTAACGCGGCTTTGCGACTGGAGCGGCTCATGGGAAAATTCAGGCAAATGAATACAGGTGGCGTAATGGCGAAAAAGTGGATTTGCATCGGATTTGTTGGGTTCGCTTTCGGGTTGACGTTATCATCGGTTCCGGTGGTGGCGGAGACACGGTATAACGATTGGGAATTGTGGACATCGCCAGCCACGGCCATATTGCCGGATAGACGTGTCGCGAAAAGCCCGTTTCGAATCAATATCGCCGGTGGCGGCGTAGCCGCGCCGGAATTCCTGGGTTCGGATACCCTTGCCCTAAAATCTCTGCCCCTGTTGGACGTCAATTATGCGGGTGCGCTGTTTCTATCAACCCAGCAAGGCATTGGCTGGAACGCCTGGCGTAAACGCACCCTACGGGCGGGACCACGAATTACCTTTGATTTTGGCCGTCAGGCGGCTGACTCACCAAGCTTGGCCGGGCTGCCGGATATCGAGTTCGGGACAGAGGTCGGGTTGTTTGTTGAAAGTTTTGTCTCTTCCTGGCGGTTCAAGGGCGACATTCGCAAAGAAATTAGCGGTGGCCATGGTGGCCTTCTAATGAATGGTGAGGCAGCCTGGGGCAGTCGTTGGTCTAAGAATGCGTCCATCGTCCTTGGCGTGCGTGGTACCTTTATGGATGACACATACGCTGAGAGTTATTTCTCTGTTGCGCCGGCCAACGTCAGGGTCGGGCGAACCCAATATGATGCTGCCGGCGGCTTTCGTGATTTCAACGGATTTGTCCAGATCGTCTATGATTTTACACAGGCCCTCTACGTGGCGGGAGAGTTCCGAGGAACGGCCCTGATGGAACAGGCGGCCAATAGCCCCCTGGCTGAAGTTGATGCGTTTGTTTCCGGCTCGTTCCTGGTCGGATTTCGTTTTTGAAGGCCAAGGTGCTCGTCCAAGTAGGACCGGTACGCACGGTGGCTCACGTGCTAATGACTAACTGTGGTCTTCGCTTTTCATAACCTGGTCAAACTTCGCATTTTGTTCACTACTGGCTTCCGTCTGGTATATTTTGCGCCATTTGTTGTAGGGCATGCCATAAACAATCTCCCGCGCCGAATCC
>CAXGCE010000185.1:0-5059 GCA_964007795.1 uncultured Alphaproteobacteria bacterium
TGCTACTCCGCCGGAATATTGAAACGGCCCCCGTACATATTGATATCCTCCGGGCTCAAAATTCGCCGTTTCCATCATGCGCCATACTCCTGATTGCAATTTTATTTACGCTACACCATCGTTGTGCCTGTCCCAAGGCGACAATTGGGACTCGCGGGATTTTTCTAGTAAATGTTAGAACAAGGTCTCAATAAAAGAGTATTGAGTTGGAAAGGAATACGCAGTGCACGTAATTACGTTGAAGTCGATTGGTTTACGGTCATGAGTGATCGAAGTATCCGGGGCAAGGTGGCCGCTGTAGGGATTGGTGAAAGTACTTATTACAAACATGGTCAATCGCCGGACGCGGAATTTGTGCTGGTACTGCAGGCCATTATGCGGGCGGCGAAGGATGCGGGTATAAATCCCAAGGAGATTGATGGATTCGCCTCATATTCCAACGACCGTAGCGACCCCTCTCGCATCGCCGCTGCCCTGGGTATTCCGGATCTTAAATTCTCCAATATGCAGTTCGGCGGTGGCGGCGGTGGCGTTGCAGCTGCCGTGGCAAATGGTGCAGCAGCCGTTGCTTGTGGCTATGCCGACTGTGTGGTGGTGTTCCGGGCTCTGGCGCAGGGGCAGTTCCGCAGATTTGGTCAAGGTGCGCCCGATCCGACGGTTTCGGGGGACGCTGCCTTTCTTGCACCCTATGGCGTGATGTCGCCAGCCCAAAAATATGGCATGCGAGCGACCAGGTTTATGCACCAGCACGGTGTGAAGAACGATGTGTTGCGCGCCATTGCCATGGCTAGCTATCAACATGCTCAACACAACCCGCGCGCCGTGATGCATGGCCGGCCGCTGGATGCGGAAACCTATGACAACAGCCGTTGGATTGTGGAACCTATCAACCGGTTATACGATTGCTGCCAGGAAAACGACGGCGCGGCAGCAATGATCATGGTCTCAGCCGAACGAGCTAAGAATTTGCGTCAAAAGCCGGCCTACATTCTGGGAGCCGAGCAAGGTTCTGATCATCGCTGCGGAGCCTCCGTGCTGAATGCCACCAATTTTGCCTCGTCCTCCTTCGCCACTGTGGCACCGCGTCTCTACGAAACTGCCGGAGTCAAGCCCAATGATATCGACGTGCTGCAAAGTTACGAGAACTTCACCACCGGCGTAATGATGGCCGTCGTCGAGCACGGATTTTGTGAACCTGAGGAATGCAACGACTTCTTCACTTTGAAGAATTTATCAGCGCCATCAGGTAAGGTGCCCCTGAACACCTCGGGCGGTAATCTTGCGGAATGCTATATGCATGGCCTAGGACTACAACTGGAAGCCGTGCGACAAATACGCGGCCAAAGCTGTAACCAAGTTGCGGATGCAAAACTGGCCATGAACATTGCAGGCCCCATGGTAACCCCGGTTAGCAGCCTGATCATGGGCTCAGAGGAGACACTGTAATGAGTGAGAGTTATTTGCCAGCCGGCATGCCAGCACCCATCCCATCGGCCGATGGTCTGGATTTGCCCTATTGGGAAGGTACTCGCAAGCGTGAATTGATGGTGCAGCGGTGTGGCGACTGTCAGAATTGGCAATGGGGTCCCGAATGGATGTGCCACAATTGCAATTCGTTCAACATGAAATGGGAACAGGTGGACGGTAAGGGCAACATCTATAGTTGGGAGCGGCCCTGGCACCCGGTACACCCTGCCTTGAAGCAACGCGGGCGTTATACGGCCGTCCTGGTGGAACTGCCCCATGCGGGCAACATACGTATGTTGGGTAACCTGCTGGGGCCTGATGATCAGGATGTTAACATTGGCTCAGCAGTTGGTGCGGTGTTCGAGCCGCACGACGATGCGGATACGCCCTACACCTTGGTGCAGTGGCGCATGAGCGAATAGGGAAAGGGAGGATTTCATGAGCGAGCAGTTGCAAGTGGATGAGGCCAATGCTTGGCGTCTGCAAACCCCTGGTACGACCGATTGGCCGCGCACGGCGCGACCTGATGATCCGGATAAGTACCTGATGATTTCTGCCGATACACATGCCAACGAGCCGGCTGAGCTATGGCGGGAACGGATCGAGCCCAAATACCGTGATCGCGTTCCGCATGTCAGGAAGGACGAAAAAGGCGACCTATGGAGCGTTGTGGAAGGCAACCGTCCTACCAAGATCCGTATCATGTCAATGGTAGGCCAAGACGAGGAACGCAATGGTTCTGGCGCCACCATCAAGGGGCGTAGCGCCGACCACAAGCGCGACGGGATCGATGCCGAAATCATCTTTCCCAACAAAGGCTTGGCCATGTGGGCGACGCCGGACCCAGATCTAGCCATGGCGCAATGTCGGGTCTGGAACGACTGGGCTTGGGAGTTCTACGGTGCCAATAACGACACCATGTCACCCATGGCCGCGTTAGCCACAGGTGATCTGCCTGGCACTCTGGCGGAAATCAAGCGCACTGCCAAGATGGGTTTCCGCGGTCTCACTCTACCGTGCAAACCCATCTACGGTGGCCATGACGTGAATGATCCTAATTACAACCTACCCATGTACGATCCGATGTGGGCCCTGATCGAGGAGACCGGTCTGCCGATCACGTTCCACATTTCCACGGGTCGTGACCCTCGTGCATCAAAAGGCAATGGCGGTGCCGTTATCAACTACGTTTCCCATTCTCTCAGCCCGACGGTGGAACCAATGGCCAATTTATGCGGCTCCGGTGTATTGGAGCGGTTTCCCAAGTTGCAATTTGCACTGACCGAATGTGGCATCGGTTGGATACCCTGGGCCCTTGAGGCGATGGACGAAGCCTATCGTAAGCATCATTTCTGGGTGCGACCGAAGTTGCAGGGCCTGCCCAGCGATTATTTCAAGCAGCACGGAGCCGCATCGTTTCAAGAGGATCCTGTGGGACTGGCGCTAGTAGAGGATTTTGGCCTGACCAATAATATCCTTTGGGCCAACGACTATCCGCACCACGAGGGCACTTGGCCCCATTCGGCAGAGGCGATCGAGCGCACTATGTGCGGGATCTCGGATGAGATCCGGGCTAAGGCTCTGGGCTTGAACGCAAACCGCATGTTCGGTTTCAATCTACCCGAAAAACCGAACCGGGTGGTGGCTTAGTGTTTAGGAGCTCCATCAGAAGTCAGGTCTTGGTCTTTGTAAATGGTCAAAATTCAAAAACCACCCCAAATTCGATAGGGGTTTGGTCATGAGCGGATACGTGGAGACTTTTCGTGGCGATGTGCGTCCCTGGGAGGTGGACGCAACGGAACATTTCACGGTCGCCTATTATTATGAAAAATTTGAGGCGGCGGCTTGGCGCTTCCTGCATCAGGCGGGCACCAATCCGTTTGCCGCACGAACCTTGGAGACGCTGACCCATTACAAGGCCGAGTTGCGAGTCCGCGATATTTACCGGATCGAGTCGGCCCTGATCGCCGGCGGGAATACGCCGACGATTGCCCATAAGCTCTTCAATGCCGAGACTGATGTGCTGTGCACCACATTGCAGCAGGTTCTAATGGGCGTTTCGCTGTCAGGCCCGGTTGTCCAATGGGATGGAGATGAAAGGGAAGAGCGGTCAATCCCAGAGGAAGTTGCGGGATGGGTGCCGTCGCTGCGGGACATGGCACGGCCCGAAGAGGTGGACTGGGTGGGAAACCTGTCCTTGCCGGGTTACATCCATCGGTTTTCCACAGCGAATAGTTTCATCATGTCAGCCTTCGGCATGACCCCAGCCTATATGACCGAACACCGCGTTGGCCTGTCCACGTTCGAGTTTCAATTAAGATTTCATGATCAAGCTAAACCTGGAGACATGATCGATATTGAAAGCTGCATTGCCGAGCTTGGCAGCTCTTCCATGCGTTTCTGCCACCGTATGCGCAATGCTGACACCGGCTCCGACATCGCTATTCTGAATCAATTCGGTGTGCAGCTTGATCTGGACGCACGGCGACCATCGCGTGTCGCCGATGATCTACGGGAGAATGCGCAATCGTTTCTGGCAGTCGATTGATCCGTCGAATTTTTGTATTTAAGGTCATGCGCTGGAGGTAATCGAGTTAAACAGCGGTCTGGTCAGTTGACACAATACCGAATTGATGGCCTCAGACTCACAAACTAATCTCGGCGTCATTTCCTGGAATTGTGGCAGATTATCTCTAATCTCGTGCCATGGCGCCTTGGAGCCGGCAAAACTATGATCGTCGGCGCTCCGACTAGGATCGTCGTCAAGTGCGCCAAAGGGGATGATGGCATTGCCTGTGTCCTCTCGGAGCCTAGGCATGCTGGAACCACAGATACGGCAAAACACTGCAGTGAAGGCCTCGGCCTCAGGTGCTTTGTATGAAACTATTTGCGTCTTTATCGTCTATGTATTTTTTTATTCTATTTCATCTAATATCATTTTTTTATGCATCAAACATTAAAATTTTCGATTTAATCACTACTAATGATATCCATGGTGTAATTGCACCGCAGAAAGCAAATTTTATGAATCCCCAGTATCCCCCCACCATCCTTGGAGGAGCAGCATTCTCTAGATATGTGGATGAGCTAAGAGATGATATTAAGCATACCGATGAAGGATTGCTAATTCTGGATGGAGGAAATTTTTTCCAGGGAAATCCTTTAGGTTTGGCCGATGGCGGAAAAACTATGATCGAATGGATGAACCGAATTGGCTATCATGCAATGGTTCCCGGTAGCTATGATTTTATTCTGGGCGCTCAAAATCTGAATGATGTATGCAATACTGCATCTTTCCCGTTTCTCTTTTCAAATCTCGCCTGTACTGACTGTCCCTTGACAAGCAAAAATATTAAACCCTTCTGCGACCGGTATTGATAATACTCGTTCACCGTACTTATCCGTATAATAGTCTATTATCTCCGATTTTGTTTTACCATTATCTACCATCCCAGCAATTTCTATTTCCATCTCTTTATTACCGTGATCATAAACGGTTCCAGACCAACAACATGTTGCCATTAAACTTTTTTCTATATCAATAATTAGCTCACTTTTCTCATCAGCACTAAGAATTGTTAGAAACATAGTA
>CAXGCE010000186.1:0-5047 GCA_964007795.1 uncultured Alphaproteobacteria bacterium
GCTTATGTGCGCGAAAACGGTCTGGATAAATTAATCTTTGACAGTCCTAAACCTCGTATTGGTATCGTGACAACTGGCAAAGCCTATCTGGACGTACGCCAGGCTTTTGACGAATTAGGTCTGACCGCGCAAATGGCAGCTGATCTGGGAATCCGTCTTTATAAGGTCGCCTTGACCTGGCCCCTAGAGCCGGAAGGCGCCCTGGCCTTCGCTAAAGACCTGGAAGAGATTTTGGTGGTTGAGGAAAAGCGCCCAATTTTGGAAGACCAGCTGCGCTCACTGCTATACGGCCAAGTAGGTGCGCCAAAACGAATCTTAGGGAAACGGGACGAGCAGAAACATGTATTGCTGCCCGAAATTGGCGAGTTGACCCCAGGTATGGTGGCACGAAGCATTGTCGGTCGTTTGAAAACCTTCAGCGAAATGCCCGATTTCGATCAACGTCTAGCCCGCATCGAGCAAATTGAAACCGGCGCCCAAGGCTCGCCTCCGACCATTCTGCGCACGCCTTATTTTTGCTCGGGTTGCCCTCATAACACCTCCACTCGTGTCCCAGATGGCAGTCGCTCTATGGCGGGAATCGGCTGTCACGGTATGGCCCTTTGGATGCCTGACCGCAATACACAGACCATAACCCATATGGGGGCCGAAGGCGTCAACTGGATCGGTCAGGCCCCGTTTTGCAAGACCGACCATATATTTCAGAACCTTGGCGATGGTACCTACTATCACAGCGGACTGTTAGCAATTCGCGCCGCGGTGGATGCTGGCGTGAACATCACCTATAAGATCCTATTCAACGACGCCGTGGCGATGACCGGAGGCCAGCCGGTAGTCAATCAGCCTGATAGAAAACTGACCCCGGATGAAATTGCCCGGCAAGTCCATGCGGAAGGGGTCGCCAAAGTTGTTTTGGTGACGGATGAGCCAAATAAGTATCCCATCGGCACAAATTGGGGACCCGGCACCACGATCCATCACAGGGACGATTTGGACGTGGTACAAAAGGATCTGCGCGCAACACCAGGCTGCACGATCCTGATCTATGATCAAACTTGCGCCGCAGAAAAACGCCGCCGTCGCAAACGTGGCCTTTTTCCTGATCCGCCAAAACGCGCTTTTATTAATGATTTAGTATGTGAAGCTTGTGGCGATTGCTCTGTCGCTTCGAATTGCGTCTCGGTTCAGCCCAAGGAAACAGAGTGGGGCCGCAAGCGGCAGATTGATCAGTCCAATTGCAATAAGGATTTTTCTTGTGTCAACGGTTTTTGTCCTAGTTTTGTGACTGTACATGGCGGCAACGTGCGTAAGGCTGAAAAACCGTCCGGTGCGGCTGGCGATGGGGATGATTTGTTCGCGGGCTTGCCGATGCCGGACCTGCCGTCGTCAGCAGAGCCTTTCGGGATTTTGATCACCGGTATTGGCGGCACTGGTGTGGTAACGATTTCCGCCTTGTTGGGCATGGCCGCGCATCTCATGGGCAAAGGGGTTTCTGCCCTTGATATGGCCGGTCTGGCGCAAAAGAATGGCGCCGTAACGTCGCATGTCCGGATCTCGGATGCGTTAGAGGATCTCCACGCGGTGCGTATTGCCACGGGTGGATCCAAGTTGATCCTGGGTTGCGATATTGTGGTGGCGAGTGGTGCTGACGTGATGTCCTCTATCAATGAAGGAGTGACAGGCGCAGTGGTGAATAGCCACGTAGTCCCCACGGCGCAATTTTTAGCGGACCAGGACATGGAAATGGCCGGTGATAATCTAGTTACGCAACTGCGTGATGCCTTGGGTTCCGATCATAGCCATTTCGTCAACGCCACCAAGTTGGCCACTGCTCTGTTAGGAGATTCCATTGCAACCAACCTCTTCCTGTTAGGCACGGCCTTCCAGCATGGCTATCTTCCCTTATCTTTGGAGGCAATAGAGGGCGCCATCGAGATTAACGGCGTCGCTGTGGAGGCTAACAAACGGGCCTTTGCTTGGGGCCGCCTGGCTGCCCACGATCCGGCCGCCGTGGAGACTATTGCGTCGCCGCTGATGCCACGCAGGGAACTGTCAGTGGAAACTCTTACTCTGGAGCAGGATATCACCCGCCGGGTCAGCTATCTGACCGATTATCAGAATGCTGCCTATGCCCGGCGGTACCAGTCTCTGGTGGATACGGTGAGAGCGACTGAACAGGAAAAGGCTCCAGGCCTAAATGGTCTGACAGAGGCAGTGGTGCAGAATTTTTTCCGTCTTATGGCTTACAAGGATGAATATGAGGTCGCCCGTCTGTACACGGATGGCCGCTTCATGGAACAGGTCAATCAACAGTTCGAGGGCGAGTTTGAACTTCGCCCGCACCTAGCTCCCCCTCTAATCGCGCGGCGTCATCCGGAAACGGGCCATCTGCAAAAGCGGGAGTTTGGTCCCTGGGTACTGAAACTAATGCCGCTTTTGGCCCGTATGAAGGTCTTGCGGGGTGGTTTTTGGGATATCTTCGGAAGAACCGCAGAAAGGCGCATGGAACGGCAACTAATCACCGACTATGAAGCCACTTTAGCTGAAGTTTTGGTTAATCTGGACCACGAAAACCATGCCATGGCGGTGAATATTGCCGAAGTGCCAAACCGAATTCGTGGCTTTGGCCACGTGAAGGAAAAAGCCTTGGCCCAGGCCAAAAAGGCGGAGACTGAAATGCTGGAGCTTTACAGGGCACCGTCGCAACGTACTACTGCAGCGGAGTAGCGGCAAACAAAGTGATGGGCTTCGTCAATTATAAGGTCGACGCATACGGTTAGCCCCGCATGTGGATCAGTAGCTTCTGTTCACCCTCCAGGATCAATTCCCGGCGTTGATTGTGGAGTGTGGAGCGCAGGACGACGACACCTGTTGTTCGACCTGGAACCAACGCTACGACTTCCAAGTTTGGATAAACCGTATCGCCTGCGTACAAGGGCTTTAAAAATTTGCTGGATTGTTCGATAAAGGCGATCAGGGCATCACCAAAATAATGGGGCAACATCCCCGCACCCGGCGCCGTCTGTATTAGGGCCTGGAAGCCATGCGCTAAAAGGGTTTCATGCCCTCGAGCACGGCAATATTCGATATCGTAATGAATAGGGTGATTGTCACCCGAGGCCAATTGAAAGGCCGCAAAGTTAGCTTCTCCTAGTGTGCGCGAGGGGATAGGGAAGGTGTCACCCACCTTCACATCTTCGTAATAATGGCTTTCACTCATTTGGTGCGTTGTGGGATCAAAGCTCTCGTCGACATCAGGTTTGCCACGCATTTTGTGCTCCTTTACGCAATCCGTAATGATTTGCGATTTGGGTAGGCCAACCTCCCATCGCCGTCAAGTTGCCTTGTTAAGATCTGCAACAAAAGGGCTGTGCGGAAATGATGTAATCCACTTAAAACGACTAATATTTCATTAGAGATCAGAAGCAGGGAATAAGAATATCACCTTCCTTTGACAGGTGTGCGCTCACTGCTTCAATGTTATAGGTAGCAAGATCATTTCAAGGAGAATTTGAGCAATGCAAGCCGTGTGTTTGGTAATGGGCGCAGGCGCTGGTATCGGCGGCACCGTAGCTGGTCGTTTTGCCCAAGAGGGCTATCACGCAGTGTTATGCCGGCGAAGCGATGATGCGGGTCTGAAAAAACTGGTCAACGATATAGAAGCCGAGGGAGGATCGGCCTCCGGTTATCTGCTAAATGCAGTTGAACCCGACGTCATCGAGCAACGTATCGCTACTATCGAAGCCGATATTGGACCCATCGAAGTCGTCATATTTAATCTTGGTGCGCAGATAGGCAATCGATCCTTGACCGGTACGTCCTATAAAGCATTCGAACTGGGGTGGCGCATGGCTACATTCGCCCTATTCCGCACGGCCTCTGCTGTTTGCCCCGCCATGGAGGAGCGCGGAAAGGGCACCATATTGGTCACGTCTGCCACTGCGGCTGTTCGAGGCAATGCGGGCCAGCATTCCCATGCTGCTGCTATGGGGGGGCGACGCATGTTGTGTCAAAGCCTGAACGCAGAGTTAGCATCTAAGGGTATTCATGTGGCGCATATAATCGTCGATGGCGCAGTGGATGCGCCAGACACCCTGGGAAAAATGTTGGGTGAAGAGAAATTCCAACAACTGAGAGAGACAAAGGGCATGGAGCACGACGGCCTAATGCTCCCAGCCAAGATTGCCGACACTTATTTTCATATTGCGCAGCAGCACCGCTCAGCCTGGACCCACGAACTAGATTTGCGGGCGTTTAGCGATCTGGCTTGGTGGAACCATCAGAATCTTTTTTGATGTGGACAAGGCGATTTGGTGGCTGATGAAGGGTGATTAGGCGTCTTTTGTATTCATTAATCAGCCATCAGCGCCGCCACATGAGGCTGGCCCCGCTCATGAAGGGTTGTGTAAGTCTCGGCGTCTATGTTGGCACCGCAGATCAAAATGGCGGTGCGCTTCCCTTGTAACCGTTCCCGCAGTGGGCCTAGGGCTGCCGCCATGGCGGCGCCGGCAGCGGGTTCGACGGCTAATTTACCTTCTTCCTGCAAAACTACGAGGCCAGCCAGTATTTCGTCGTCGGTAATGGTCACCACGTCGTCCACGAATTGCCGAATTACGGATAGCCCAAAGGGCAAAGAAAATGGCGGACCCAGGCTATCTGCAATTGTATCAACCTTATCAAGGGTAACAGGTTTGCCCGCCGCCAGACTTTTCGAAACACTGTCCGCGCCCTCGGGTTCCACGCCATAAATCTTACAGTTGGGATTAACCAGCTTGATTCCTGCCGCCACACCGCTGATCAGACCGCCGCCTCCGACCGAAACCACGGCGGCCTCCAGGTCTGGCAAGGCGTTGATTATCTCTAGACCTACACCGGCAGCGCCAAGGGTAGTGTAGAAGCCCTCGAAGGGATGGATAAAGGTACGCTCCTCGTCGCGAGATAGGCGCTCCGCCTCGCCTATGGCGGCGATGCCCCCCTCTTTCATGATGATTTCTGCGCCTTGCTCTTGGGCCATGGCAACACGAAACGGATTTGCCGTGGTCTGCAT
>CAXGCE010000187.1:0-5023 GCA_964007795.1 uncultured Alphaproteobacteria bacterium
AAAAGCGACTTTTACTGCTGGACCGCGCTTTTCTATCTGTTGGTCGGCCTGTACGGTGGCCAGCTGTTTGACCACCAGCGCCAGCCGGCGAGGAGTAGCAAATACCTCATAGCCTTGGTGAGGCAGGTTAGCCTCAGCCAAGCTGCTGATAATATTGCTGGCAAAGGCATCGGCCAGTTGCTGAAGTGCTTTAGGGGGAAGCTCTTCCGTTCCCAGCTCAATCAGTAAATCTTGATTCATTGCAAAGACTCCGCCGGGATTAATCTTGGGGTTGGGTATTGTCGAGTTTGGCTAACACTTCATCACGCAGGATAGCCTCGGCCATGGGGAAGCCCAGTTTGGCACGGGAATCAAAGTAGGCCTTGGCCACGGCTCGGGCCAGTGTTCTTACTCGTAAAATATAGCGCTGACGCTCAGTAACTGAGATCGCCCCGCGTGCATCGAGCAGCGCTCGAAGCTGTTGAAGCTGCAGCTCCCCACAATCCAGCAGGGTGGACCACAAAGCCAATCTCTCGCGATAAAATTATGATCCCATACGCAGGAAATCTGCCCTACAGGTTAGCTGTGGGATTGCAGCGTCGAATAGAAGCCGCTATAGGATTGTTTGCCTCGCGGCAACTGTATAGCCGGAGACTTCTGGGAGGCTAGCAAGCGTGGAAGACCTTTTAAGGGAATATCTGCCCATCCTGATTTTTTTTGCCTTAGCCGTCGGCTTGGCAGTAGTGATTGTGGTCGCCTCCATCGTCGTCGTGCCCAGTCATCCGGATCCCGAAAAACTCTCTGCCTACGAATGCGGCTTTGAGGCGTTCGATGATGCCCGGGGCCGCTTTGATGTGCGGTTCTATCTGGTTGCTATCTTGTTTATCATTTTTGATTTGGAGGTAGCCTTTCTATTTCCCTGGGCGGTATCGCTGGGACAAATCGGTTTGCTTGGGTTTTGGTCGATGATGATTTTCCTGGGTATTCTGACCATCGGCTTCATTTATGAATGGAAAAAAGGCGCGCTGGAATGGGAATAGAGACGCCTAACCAGCCGGGTGCATTGGTGGCGGCCGATGCCCCGGGAAATGCAGCCTTTGCTGATTTCTCCGAGGAATTGGTCGATAAGGGTTTTATTACCACGCAGCTGGATAAGGTGGTGAATTGGGCCCGTACGGGGTCTCTTTGGCCCATGACCTTCGGCCTGGCCTGCTGTGCGGTGGAAATGATCCATGCCTATATGCCCCGGTACGATTTGGATCGTATGGGTGTAGTGCCGCGTGCCTCGCCCCGGCAGTCGGACGTGATGATCGTGGCAGGAACGCTCACGAACAAGATGGCACCAGCGCTGCGCAAGGTTTATGACCAGATGCCAGAGCCGCGCTACGTCATTTCCATGGGAAGCTGCGCTAACGGTGGCGGTTACTACCATTATTCTTATTCAGTGGTGCGCGGATGCGACCGAATTGTTCCGGTAGATATCTATGTACCCGGCTGCCCGCCCACGGCTGAGGCGCTGGTTTATGGCATTCTGCAGTTGCAGAAGAAAATTCGCCGAACCGGCACCTTTTTGCGATAGATAGCCTCGTAACAGACAGCATATCTGGCAGGAACAACAGCAGGCTTGGGCATGGCGGACGACGGCGCATTAGAGGAACTGGGTCAGCACGTGGCCAGCGTGCTATCGGAACAAGTGATGGGAACTTCTATCGCTCATGATGAACTGATGGTCACCGCGCGGGCGGAACAGATAGTTAAGGTGGTGACATTCCTACGAGACGATCCCATGTGCCTGTTTAAGGTGTTGGTAGATATTTGCGGCACTGACTATCCGGAACGGCCAAAACGGTTTGATGTCGTCTACAACCTATTGAGTCTGGTTCACAATCAACGCATTCGCATCAAGGTTGAGGCAGATGACGAAACGCCTGTGCCGTCGATTACGGGCGTTCATAATTCAGCCAACTGGTTCGAAAGAGAAATTTGGGACATGTATGGCGTGATGTTTTCCGACCATCCGGACCTGCGCCGCTTGTTAACTGACTATGGCTTTGAGGGGCATCCTCTACGCAAGGACTTTCCACTGACCGGTTTTGTCGAAACGCGATACGACGAAGAGCGCAAGCGCGTTGTTTATGACCCTGTGAAATTGTCTCAGGAGTTTCGCAAGTTTGATTTCCTTTCGCCGTGGGAAGGCGCCTCCAACACGCCATTACCTGGGGATGAAAAGGCCGAAGGATAGGATCTGGGTTGATGGCCGAAGTCAACATCAAGAATATGACTCTAAATTTCGGGCCGCAGCATCCAGCGGCTCATGGCGTATTGCGTCTGGTAATGGAGTTGGATGGCGAAGTCATCGAACGCTGCGATCCCCACATCGGCTTGTTGCATCGCGGCACGGAAAAGCTGATAGAATACAAAACCTATCAGCAGGCGCTCCCCTATTTCGACCGCTTGGACTATGTCTCGCCCATGTCCATGGAACATGCCTACGTTTTGGCCATTGAGAAATTATTGGGCTTGGAGGTTCCGGAGAGGGGTCAGGCGGTCAGGGTGCTGTTTTCCGAAATTACCCGTTTGTTGAATCATTTGTTGAATGTAGTCAGCCAGGGCATGGATGTAGGCGCGATCACGCCGGCGCTGTGGGGTTATGAAGAACGTGAAAAACTTATGGAGTTTTACGAGGGCGTTTCAGGCGCCCGCCTGCATGCCAACTATTTCCGAGTGGGTGGCGTACACCAAGATTTGCCTGTCGGCATGGCGGAGGATATTGGTGAATACGTGAACGGTTTCCAGAATTTCATCGATGACATGGAAACCTTGTTGACGGAAAACCGGATCTTCAAGCAACGCAATGTCGATATTTCCGTCATCAGCCAAGATGAAGCCATGGATTGGGGTTTTTCCGGCGTGATGCTTCGGTGCACCGGCCTGCCCTGGGATTTGCGCAAGGCCCAGCCCTATGACGGTTATGAGAAGTATGATTTTGACATTCCGGTCGGCAAGAATGGCGACTGTTACGACCGTTATCTGTGCCGGGTGGAAGAAATGCGCCAGTCCTGTCGCATTATCAAACAGGTGCTGGAGACCATGCCCGAGGGCCCCGTAATTAGCGAGGACCGCAAGGTCGTGGCCCCGGCGCGTGCCGATATGAAACAATCCATGGAAGCTTTGATCCATCATTTCAAGCTGTATACTGAAGGTTTCAAGGTTCCAGCCGGTGAAACTTACACCTCGATCGAAGCGCCCAAGGGTGAATTTGGCGTTTACCTGATCTCCGACGGAACCAACATGCCATATCGCTGCAAGATCCGGTCGCCGGGTTATGTGCACCTAGCGGCAATGGATCATCTGTGTAAGGGGCATCTGTTAGCTGATTCTGTAGCCGTGATTGGCAGTCTGGACATTGTATTTGGTGAGATTGACCGATGAAACGCGTACCAGCACCGAAAGAGTTGCAGCCTGACAGCTTTGCTTTTACGGCTGAAAATCTGGAAAAGGCCAAGCAAATTATCTCCAAATACCCGCCCCGGCGTCAGGCCAGTGCGGTCATGCCTCTGTTAGATCTGGCACAGCGCCAACATCAGAACTGGCTGCCGCAAACGGCCATGAACGCGGTGGCCGAAATGCTGGATATGCCGCGAATTCGGGTTTATGAAGTGGCCACCTTCTACACCATGTATAATCTGGCGCCTGTAGGCGAACATTTTGTCCAGGTCTGCACCACAACGCCGTGCTGGTTGCGGGGTTCGGACAACGTGGTGTCCGCCTGCAAGAAGAAATTGGGAATTGAGTTAGGCGAGACTACCGCTGATGGCAAATTCACGGTCGTCGAAGTGGAATGTCTAGGCGCCTGTGTTAATGCGCCGCTGATGCAGATCAACGATTACTATTACGAGGATTTGACGGCCGAAAGCACAGAAGCCGTTCTAAATTCGCTGGCCAATGGTCAAAAGCCCAGGTCGGGACCGCAAAGCAGCCGCCATGCTTCGGAGCCGGCCAGTGGGCCCACCACCTTGCACGAATTCATGGGGGATGGCTGATGCTGAAGGACGAAGATCGTGTCTTCACCAATCTTTATGGATTTCAGGATTGGGGTCTGGAGGCGGCATACAAGCGAGGCGATTGGGACAATACCAAGTCGATATTGGAAAAAGGCCCCGACGCCATTGTCGACGAAATTAAGGCCTCAGGTCTGCGGGGGCGTGGCGGCGCCGGTTTTCCGACGGGTCTGAAATGGTCCTTCATGCCCAAAGAATCTGATGGCAAACCCACATATTTGGTGGTCAATGCGGATGAGGGCGAACCAGGCACCTGCAAAGACCGCGAGTTAATGCGCCACGATCCTCATAAATTAGTGGAAGGCTGCCTGATTGCCGGGTTCGCCATGCGTGCCTCCGCTGCTTACATTTATATCCGTGGTGAATTTTTCGTTGAGGCCAATAATCTGGAAGCTGCCGTGCAGCAGGCTTATGACGCCGGACTGATTGGGTCGGACGCCTGCGGTTCCGGATATTCATTTGATGTTTTCGTCCATCGTGGGGCGGGTGCTTATATTTGCGGCGAGGAAATGGCTCTGATCGAAAGCCTTGAAGGCAAAAAGGGCCAGCCGCGCCTGAAACCACCATTCCCGGCGGTGGTTGGGGTTTGGGGCCGACCCACCACTGTGAACAATGTGGAGAGCATCGCGGTGGCACCCACGATCATGCGGCGCGGCGCCGACTGGTTTGCTGGCCTGGGGCGGGAAAACAACACGGGCACCAAGGTTTTCTGCATCTCGGGCCACGTAGAACAGCCCTGTAACGTGGAAGAAGAAATGTCCATTCCACTACGGGAATTGATTGAGAAGCACGCCGGCGGAGTGCGGGGCGGTTGGAACAACTTGCTAGCCGTCATCCCGGGCGGGTCATCCGTGCGCATGTTGCCGAAATCCATTTGCGACTCGGTGCTCATGGATTTCGATTCCCTAGCGGCTGAAAAATCCGGCCTAGGTACGGCAGCAGTAATCGTCATGGACAAGTCAACGGATTTGATTAGGGCCGTT
>CAXGCE010000188.1:0-4985 GCA_964007795.1 uncultured Alphaproteobacteria bacterium
GATTCCAGTTCAAAACTGGGCAGCTGCACTTTTCCCACCTGGCCAGAACCGACGGCACGTAGATTAACCAATTCCACTGGTTGATCTAGTCGGAAGCCATAGAGCCTTTCGTGTGTGGAGGCGAAACGGGCCTCGAGGTCAGCCAGACCACCGTTACTCATGGTCTCCGGATTGACTTGTAAAGCAAATTCATCGCCTTGGCAGAAATACCGGATGTCGGCCTGATAGCTTAGTTCTTGGCGTCCCTCATCTATGCCTTCCTCGCGCAGCCAGCCGCGCGCTTCCCGGCCCAACCGTCCATAGATCTCCTCTAACTGGCTGCCGTTGGCTTCCCTGACATTGCGCACATAGGTTTGGGCGAATTCGTTTTTCACATCGGAGCAAAGGAAGCCCAGTGCAGACAGCACGCCGGGCGTCGGCGGTACGATAACCGGATAGCAATTGCCCAGAATGCCTATGGCGTTGCCATGCAGGGGTCCCGCACCGCCAAAGGCTACCAGGGCAAATTCCCTAGGATCCAGGCCCTTTTGCACGCTGACCAGACGCAGTGCGCCGAACATTTTTTCGTTGACGATATCTAGAATGCCTAGAGCCGCCTGATACAGATCGAGTCCCAGCCTGCGGGCGATTTTGCCGACAGCCTCTTCCGCCGCCTTTAAATCCAGATCCATTTGCCCGTCCAGTAAACGGGGTGGCAGACGTCCCAATAGTAGGTTCGCATCGGTGACGGTGGGCTGTTCACCGCCCTTGCCGTAACAGGCGGGGCCGGGGGCCGCGCCGGCGCTTTCCGGACCTACGCGCAAAGCGCCCGTCATGGGTACATGAGCGATGGATCCGCCGCCTGCGCCTACGGAATGCACCTCTACTGATGGGATTTTGATGGGGTAGTAGCCTAGGGACGTCTGCCGAGAAATTAGCGGCTTACCATCCTGGATTAGTGAGACATCCGTTGATGTGCCGCCCATATCAAAGCCCAGGGCATTTTCATATCCGGCCAGCTTGGCCAGGAACGCTGCGCCTGAAACACCGCCGGCCGGCCCCGACAACATGGTGTGTACAGGCGAATCCGAGGCTCGCTGTACGGACATCAGTCCGCCGTCCGAGCGGACGATGTTGACATGGGGCGAAATCTGAATGGCCTTCAGTTTATCCTCAAAACTGGTTAGATAGCTGCGCATGGATGGGCCCACATAGGCATTCATCACCGTGACCAAGGTTCGTTCATATTCCCGGAACTCGGGCAGAATATCTGAGGAAAGAGAGATCGGGATTTCCGCGTCGACCTCTTCAATGATGGAGCGTAGGCGCCGTTCATGATCGGGGTTGGCATAGGAATGTAGTAGGGACACGGTAATTGATTCCACGCCAGCGTCGATTAACCCCTGTACCGCCTGGCGGGCCACGTTTTCATCCAAGGGCGTGATCACATCCCCTCGGGCGCTCATGCGCTCGGAGACGCCGCGGGTCAGCTCCAAATCCGCCAATGGATCCGGCTTTTCCATGATCATCCAACCGGTTAGAGGACCCGGCGTCCGACTGCGGGCTAAATGTAGCACCTGCTCGAAATCCTTAGTTACCAGCAGGCCTACCTTCGCGCCTTTTTCCTCCAAGACAATGTTGGTAGACACGGTGGTGCCGTGCAATAGAGCATTAATCTCGTTTGGTGCAATCTTGGACGCAGCGATGAGTTCAGAAATGCCAGTCATTACGCCGATGGACTGGTCTTGCGGCGTGGAAGGTGTCTTCAATAAGCGCAACTCACCATTCTGCTCATTGAACAGCAACAGATCCGTGAAGGTGCCGCCGACATCCACGCCCAAACGGTTACTCATTCCGCCTCCCCATTATTGTTGCCCTATTTTATACATACGTTTTCCGAATTACGCCCCCGAAATCGACGTGTTTTAGAGTAGTTTTGACAATCCCGTTCTTTCGGGTACCATCCCGCCGTATTGGGATCAGTAACAGCGTGGCTGGGGCGAAATGGCGGAAGAAAAAATAGGGCGGCAGCCAAAATTCTGGATTGGATTGATCGCGCTGATCATTTTGTTGATCTTTCTTTATTTTTATAAGCCGTTCGAGACATATTTGGTAGCTCGCATTCCTGGCATCCATTTTTCCAACGTGGTCTTCTGGTTTGCCTCGTTGGTAGGCATTGTGGGCTATGTGATCGCCCATTGGCAAAATTTTCGTAGCCAGTTTGGCCGTGTTGGGGGCGCACTGAATGTGGAAACATTGCTGTTTGACAGCTTGCAGGTGTCGATACTAGTCGCCGTTATTTTTTGCGCTGGTGGTACGCTTCAGGCGGTGGCCATGCTTGGCGAACATTTGGTGGGCCGCGGCGCCATCGTCGGCGGTGAATTCGGCGAAAAGCTGTTGGCGATTATCCTCATGGTAATCCTGGCTATCTTGTTCTATCTGCTACACCATGTAGTACGCGCTTTCCGCGATGGCTGGACAACCCGCCGCGCTCCTCCCCGCAGTTCAACGTCCTCGACGGAATAAACTGGTCGCTGCGGTTCTGGAACATTATTGGGCTGTTGCCCTGAGGTTGTAGGCTGATTGCTCCGAGAATTTAGGATCTGGAGACCCCTGACATTGTTGTTTGAGCGGTTGGCCGCTTTGGAGGAGCCCCATGATTTCCCATGTTGCGGGGCCGATTTCCGGCATCAATTTCGGCTTTGTATTGCAATCAAAGGAATTGCGCGGAAAGGGCCCGGACTTAGGCCTTTTGTGCGATGGCAGTGACAAAGGGAAGGGCGGCATAGAACTGGCCATCATCGATGCGCCGCTGGCATTCCTGTTTTAGTGCCTCGGCCGCCGCTTCACCGATCAGGCCGCGATCTACCATTGCATTCGCACCCATGTTTACCCAAATTGGACCGGTGCTGATGCCAGCGATATCAACCCGGTTGTGGCCCTTGAATATTTTGACCTCAAACTCCTTGGATTTCAGTAAGCCAGGCAATCGGGGGCTGAGCCAACGATCGGTCACATTACCTTCTAGCCACACTTCGACGCAGGCTTGCAGAGGGTCGCCATCGCCGATAGCAACGGAGGTTTTTGAAAAGTCGGCGTCGCAAACCGCTAGCTGTCCGCTTGACTTTAACAGGCGCCGGGTTTCGTCCAGGATGGCAGATTGATCAGGAACATGACTTAAAAGGGTATGCAGAACAACGATGTCGGCTATGCCGACTTCCAAACTGGTCGACTCCCCCCTTCCCACATGAAATTCGAGCTTGCGGTTATTGGCGAGCTGATTGGCGGTGGCAACCAAGGCAGCGGCCGGCTCAACGCCAATGACGCGGTCGACTTCTTCTATTTCAGCGAACCGGCGGCAAACGGGGCCGGTGCCGCACCCAAGTTCAACCACTACCGCGCCTTTGCTAATAGTCAGGTCCTGGATATAACTTTCTAGAATGGCTTGTTGTGCCGGATCCTTGGCTCGTCCCTCCAGGGAGGAGCCAATCATCTGCAATACGTGATCTGGTGCATCTGCCAAGGTTTGAAAAAGATCAGCCATAAACCCATCCAATCAATTATCTATGCAGCCTTTCCGGATGTGGCACCGGGATTAGCTAAACGGTTGAATGCCATCAGGGACCGCTTGATTTGGCCTTGATCCATATCTCGTACTATAAAAATTATTCGGGATTGCCGGTTCTTATTTGGCCAATCGGGCAAATGCGATGGCGGATGGACAATGTGCTGAACACCGTTGATTAGGACCGGTGTGGGCACGCCGGCAACGTTCAATAGTCCCTTGATGCGCAGGACATTATTTCCGTGGCGGTGCAGTAGCATGCTCATCCAAATGCCAAATGCGGTCCAATCAAGCGGCTCGTCGTAGGTTACGGCAAATGATTGTACCTGATCTGCATGTTCATGGACCAAGGCGTCGTCACCATCTGCTGCCGTAAGCCATTGTTTCACTTCACGTTGACGTCCTTTTTCATCGTAGAGGTCATCAATCAAAAGGGAGGCGGGTTGAACGTCGCCGGCTGCAACCCGGATTATCGGGGCAGATTGATTCAAGCGGAGCAATTCGGATTCCAGAACGAGTTGCTCATCGTCCGGCGCCAAGTCGGTCTTTGTCACGATCAATCGGTCGGCCATGGCGACTTGTTTGACGGGTTCCGGGAAGTTCCGAAGTTGTGCAGTACCATTAACTGCATCAACAGTCGTGATGATCCCGCCCAGGCGGAAATGATGCTGCAGTACGGTCTCAGTTAACAGGGTGTAGGCGATGGGGGCTGGATCAGCCAAGCCTGAGGTTTCTATCACGACGCGTCGGAAAAAAGGAATTCCACCGCTTTGCCTTTTCGACAATAAATCACGCAGGGCCTCCTTTAGATCGCCACGAATGGCGCAACAGACACAGCCGTTATCTAGTAGCAGGGCGCCTTCGCTGACGTTCGTCACCAATTCATGGTCTAGTCCGATGGCACCGTATTCATTGATCAAAATGGCGGTATCCCGCAAATCAGGCGCGGTCAACAGCCCTTTCAATAGGGTGGTTTTTCCACTGCCCAGAAAACCGGTAATGATATTGATTGGAGTTTGTTCTGAATATTTTCCCACGGTTAGTATTCGTCCAGACTACGCAATAGATCCTCTTCCAACGGGTCAAAATCCGACCGCGTTAGATTTTCGGTAGCGGCCCACATTTCGGAAAGATTTTTCACTATGGCTGTGCGTCCAGTGCGTCCGCGCAGAAGATGGCCACCGCCCGACCAATCACCTAGGTGCAGGCCGTAGTGGCGCAGGATTTTGTTCACGAGGCGCGTGCGTTGTTGTCTTTCCCGGGCGCGGGTATGGAGCTGTTGCCGGGCTGCAAAGGCCTCAGGTGCTGCAGCGCTATCTGTCCAGTGACCGCGTCCCCCTAGCACACCGCAAAGTGCACACATGGCCTAGGCCGGGGGTGCTGGTACGCCAGTAGTCTGGCGAGGGCACCGTTGTGCAAAATCGTCGGCAATATCGTCGAA
>CAXGCE010000189.1:0-4953 GCA_964007795.1 uncultured Alphaproteobacteria bacterium
GAATTGACCCAGTCCTCTATCAACCCATTGCCCCCACGGACCTCCATTGCGCCAGTAGCAACGGTGATATTGTCCCGGCAAGAACGGAATTTCAGCAGCGGCGTTAGGATGCGGGTCAGTATTGCCCCGCGCTCGTCTCCGGCTTCTGCCAGTTCCAATTGCTGGCCCACAAACATGACCATGGAAAGGACTTGCTCCGTAGGTACCATGATCTTCATTAGTTGGCGGCGAAGTAAAGGCTTGGCGATGATCTTCTCGCCAAATGCGATGCGGGCGCGGGCCACTACGAGCGCCTCGTTCAAGCAGCGGCGCATCATGGCGGCAGCGCGCACGCCATGGGACAGACGAGACATATTTACCTGGTCCATCATTAATTTCAGACCGTTGTTGGTACCAAGACCCACTTCGCCAAGAGCATAGGCCACAGCGCCATTGAAAATGATTTCACCAGACGCCATGGATTTGGTACCCAGTTTTTCCTTCAAACGTGCAATTCGGTATTTGTTGCGGTTGCCGTCGTCCAAATGTCGCGGCATGGCAAATAGGCCCAGGCCATTGTTGCCTTTGGCGCCACCTGCCGGGCGGGCTAGTAACAGAGCCACGTCACCATCGGCGCAAGAACAGAACCATTTCTCACCATAAAGCCGCCAGTCGCCATCCTCGAAACGGGCTTCCAGTTCGATGTTGGAGACGTCCGAACCACCGGTTTTTTCTGTCATGAACTGAGCGCTCTTCAGGATCTTGTTCATATCCTGACTGTACATACCGGGCAGGAACTTCTGCTTCACCTCACCAGAAGCATATCGCTCGATTAGCACGGCAGAAGTTTCGGTTACCGAGATTGGGCACATTAGGCCGAACTCGCTTTGCACAAACAAATATTGAAACAAGTACTTGGCCAACGGCGGCACTTTTTCAGGCCAACCGAGTACGCCAGGCGTACGGGACATGCAATGAATGCCATAATCGCCAAACCCGATCTGCTCCATTTCCCGATATGCGGGGTGAAACTCTATCCAGTCCTCGTCCACGCCCTTCGGGTTGCGAGAATGCAGGAGGGGCGTATGACGGTCCGAGATGCGGGACAATTCGTCCAAGCGCCCGCCCGAAACTTCACCCAATCGGCGGTAATGGGGCAGCATATGGTTGAGCAAATCTTCGTCCAAATACAGTTTCATCAAAGCTTGCAGGCTGCAGTCGATCTCGAAAAAGTTCAAACCCTGACAATCGGGCGCAACCCAATCTTCGGTTTCCATCTCTTCAATCTGTGCCGACAATGCTGCACTGCTCATCATCCTTACCCCTACGCTATGTTAGGAAGTCGCGAAATTAACCCAATCAGATTGTTTATCCCACGGCCAAAGCCCGGAATCTACAGCTTGTCGCTTTTAGGGACTGGTTGCTGCAAGAGCCCGAATGCTAAATGTTCAGTTCGCCCAGAAAGCCAAGCACCGCGTTATTGAAGGCAACCGGCTGATCCACGTTAGCGCCATGGCCCGCATTCTCAATCACTACCTTTTGGACGTTGGGAATTTTTCTCGCCATATAGCATGTGGCGGCATGGAATGGTTCATCTCCATCGCCGACCAGAACCATCGTTGGCACAGCGATATCCGGCAGGCTTTGTATCAAGCTGTCATCAAACTGTGCCAGCATGCCGCGCGCCGCTCGGGCGAGACCCGTAGCATTTCGATGCCCCGCCATACGGGTGCCCGGTGAATTACTCAGTGCCTCTAAGCCTTGGGCATCAAACTGGTCGGCGCGGGCATTGGCGCGTGTATTCCAGGCGGTCCGAGCTTCATCCTTCTTAAAGCCCGGACCCGTGTCAAACAGCATCAAACCAGCCGTGCGCTGAGGATGCGCCAGGTGGAACGCAAGAGAGGTACAACCGCCTAATGAATGCCCCCCAATTACCGCCGTAGCCAGACCACAGGCATCCAATATCGCCGCCATGTCGGCAACGCTATGAGCTTCGGAATAGGCGGCCAGGTCGTTGGGATAGTCGCTTCGACCGTGACCCCGCATATCCCAGGTCATCACGCGATAATTGCCAGACAAAGCCTCGACCTGATCTCGCCACATAGCCGAAGACTGGCTGAAGCCATGACTCAACAACACGCCGGGACCGGAACCGTGATCCTCAAAATAGACCCTTACTCCATCCCGCACGATATACGCCATGACCAACCGTCTCCTCATTCACAACGCGGCCAAGCTAGACTGCTGGTGAGGACTGTCAATATGCGTGCTAAACTAGCGCGAAACAAAAGGTAGCTAAAATGAAAGAACTTCGTACGCCGGCTCTGATCCTGGACAAAGCCCGCCTGCAAGCAAACCTTGATCGCATGGCGGCGCGTGCACGAGAACTCAAAGTTAATCTGCGGCCCCATATGAAGACAGCAAAATCCATCGAAGTGGCACGCCTGGCCACCCAGGGGCAGACGGGCGGCATCACGGTATCGACCGTGGCGGAGGCTGAATATTTCGCCCGCGCCGGCTTCACGGATATTCTGTATGGCGTCGGAGTTACGCCTGACAAACTAGCAGATATCGCCGCCGTCCAGTCCCTCGGCGCAGAACTCCTTATGATACTGGACAACCCCGACACGGCCCATGCGGTGGCAGAACGGACTAAGACGTTGCCGGGGCCTTTCCGATTTCTGATAGAAATCGACAGCGGCCAACATCGAACCGGACTGTTACCCGATGATCCAGGCGTCCTGGACTGCGCACGAATTCTTTCGGGCAGCGCAAATTGCGAATTATCAGGTACCATGACCCACGGCGGTCATTCCTATGATTGCGAAAATATTGCCGAAATAAAGAGCGTGGCGGAGGCGGAACGCTCAGCTGTGGTGATGGCGGCCGATGCCATTCGCGGCATCGGCCTAACTTGTCCGATAGTTAGTGTCGGCTCCACTCCAACCGCCCTTCATGCCGAATGTCTTGACGGTGTGACCGAGATGCGCCCTGGCGTCTATATGTTTGGGGACTTATTTCAGTGCAGTATCGGCAGCTGCACACTAGACGATCTAGCCCTGTCCGTGCTCGTATCGGTCAACGGCTGGCGCGCGGACGAGCAACGCGCCATGGTGGACGCAGGCGCCCTAGCACTCTCCCTAGACCGCGGCGCGCCGGATGGAAATGGCGCATATGCATTCGGCATGGCAGCGGATATGAATGGGGCTCCCCTAACCGGGCGGCCCCGTATCCGGCAAGTCAATCAGGAACATGGCTTTCTAATGGGTTTGCGGGACAGGCCGGACATTGGTCAGCGCCTGCGTATACTGCCCAACCATGCCTGTTCCACCGCCGCCCAATACGAAATCTACCACGTCATTAATGGCGACGGCCAAATCATCGATAGGTGGCAACGCACAGGCGGCTGGTAACACTGGACCTTACCGCAAGTCAAAGCCCCGATAGTCGTTTTCTGCCACTTCTGCCAGGCGTTTTCGATACCGTAACGCGCCTCCGTTATAAATCATGTAACGCACCTTGTCGTGGCCATCCACGTTGGAATTGTAGCCCGTGAACCACGACTTAGCGTTGCCTAGCAAGGACCACTCATACGTTTGCTTCACATGCGCGGTCCACTCTTCCTCAGCCGCTTCGGTTGGCTCCACACGATTGTACCCGTTCTTGCGAACATGCTTGAGCAACGCGGTCGCCCAATCGACTGCCTCTTCGATGCCACGCGGGAAATTGGTCGCTACCGACCCACCCTGAGGTCCAGCCAAAGTAATCAAGTTTGGAAAACCCGCCGATTGCAGGCCGAGATAGGTTAAGGGGCCGTCAATCCACTTATCAGCCAACTTTCGGCCAGCAACGCCTGTGAAATCTATCCGATCAAAGGCTCCGGTAATGGCGTCGAAACCGGTAGCATAGACGATGATATCGAACGCGAACTCATGCTCCGTCGTCTTAATTCCCGCCTTTGTGATCCGTTCAATCGGTGTATCGTTAATATCGACTAGATACACGTTGTTACGGTTGTAGGCTTCGTAATAATTTGTCTCCATGGGTACGCGGCGGGTACCAAAGCCGTGATCCTTTGGGATCAATTTTTCCGCAATAACCGGATCATTTACACGTAGGCGAATTTTGTCAGCAACAAATTTGGTGAATTCCTCGTTGGGCTCTTCATTGACCAGCACATCGCGGAAATTCCCTAACCAAACACCAAATCCGGACGAATTATATAGCTCCTCCCAAAATGCCAAACGCTCTTTCTCGGGCACTTCCGAGAACTTGCGCCGATCAGGTCCATGGATGAAACCACCCGGTGTCTCATGACAGCGGGCCAAAATTTCGTCATAGGAGGCCTTTATCCTGGCCATTTCCCCTTCATCAATGGGACGATTATGCAGTGGTGCACACCAATTGGGCCGGCGCTGGAAAACTGTTAGCTCGTCTACCTTATCAGCAATTTCGCCGATCAATTGCACGGCAGTGGCGCCCGTCCCTATAACCCCGACTTTCTTGCCAGCGAATTCAACCGGTTCCTTTGGCCAGTAGTAGGTATGAAAAGCATCACCCTTGAAATCTTCGACGCCGGAAATTGTCGGCATCGTTGGAGCCGAAAGCATGCCGATTGCCGTAAAAAGAAACCGTGTCGTCAAGGTGCGGCCATCCGACAGGTTTAGGGTCCAGAGACAGGCTTCCTCGTCAAAAACTGCGCTTTCAACCCTACGACCGAATTGCATGTGTTTGCGAAAGTCGAATTTCTCTACCACATGTTCCAGATAACGTAGGGTTTCTGGCTGGCCCGAGAAATGCTCGCTCCAATTCCATTCATTCATCAGTTCTTTGGAGAAGGAATAGCCGTAGGTATAGCTTTCCGAATCAAACCGGCAACCAGGGTAACGGTTCCAGTACCAGGTTCCCCCGGGTCCGCTACCAGCCTCTAGGACCGTAACATCTACATCCATTTCAAGCAGACGGTACATTTGA
>CAXGCE010000190.1:0-4945 GCA_964007795.1 uncultured Alphaproteobacteria bacterium
ACCTATGGCTATTTCTAACATTTAATCATCTCAGGTATATTTCAAAACAATATCCTCAATAACATCAGAGACATCAACACATCTGTCAGATGCAGTCTCCATTGTTTCATAGATATCTTTTAGTTTGATAATTTTTATTGCATCATCAGTTTCAAATAATTCCCCAATTGCTTGTCCTGCAGTATGATATGGTAAAATTGTTATGTGATATAGTTTTGGGTACATTGCTTAGGTATTTACAGTGAGTATTCCGATGAGAAATATGCCATTAATACTGTTATCGCTACTTGTAGCTTGTGGCCCAGCCAAGGTAGTTCAACAATCTCCCCTTGATACAGCGAGCAATCACTATCAACGTGGTCTACTGAATTTTGATCGCGGTGATATTATGAGTGCCCAGCGAGAATTCGAAAGGACAAGGTTGTTGGAGGGTGATTTCCCGGGTTCTTATGTTGGTTTTGCCTATTAACGACACTACGGCATTGATTTTTGGGGCGATACTTGGCGTGTTTTGGCTGGCGACAGTGCCCCTAACTAGTGGCATTGTTGCCCAAATATTTGGCACTCGATACTTCTCAATGCTTTACGGAGTAGTATTCATGAGCCACCAATTCGGGGCTTTCACTGGTGCTTGGCTGGGCGGCTATATTTATGACATTGCTGGTTCCTACGACCTGATGTGGGTTGTCTCTGCCGCTCTAGGCCTCGCAGCAGCCGCCCTACACTGGCCTATCAATGACAAACCATTGGACCGCTTCGCCCCCCAGTCAACCTAGCGAGACCTCTATCCAGCTCAAAACACCGAAAAATCCTGGGCATATTCGAAGTAGAGTTCTTTGGCACGTCTGCCAATGGGACCCGGCTGTAGCTCGCGGTCCTCAAACTGAGTGACCGCGCGAATTTTTGCATGGTTACCAGATGAGAAAATTTCATCAGCCTCGCGGACATCGTCAATGGTCAGAGTGCCTTCCACCACATCCACGCCATCCGCACGAAGTAGTTCGATAGTGCGTTGCCGGGTGACGCCATTCAAAAAAGTGCCGTTAATTGCAGGCGTGAAGGCTACGCCGTCCCTGACGATCCACAAGTTAGCGGAGAGAAATTCAGCCACGTTTCCGTTGGGGTCTAACACCACGGCATTATCAAAACCGCGCTTGGCCGCGTCCGCCAGAGCCAGAGATGTATTGGGATACAGGCAAGAGGCCTTTGCTGTGGTAGGCGCCATGTCGCGGGCTGGACGGCGACGAGAAGACATACAGACCTTGAAGGGTCCCTCGGGCGGTATCGGATTGTCATAGACAGCAAGGACAAATTCTGTGCTGTCGGCTTCCGGTACTAGAAAGCCTTCACGGGCAAAATACATGGGCCGGATGTAGCATTCTATATCCTTGGGTAACCTGCGGACGCCCTCACGGCACAATTCCGCGATTTCACCAGCCTCCATATCCGGTTCCAGCATCATATTGTTGGCAGAATTTATCAGCCGAGCGGAATGTTCCTCCACATCCGGAACCAGACCGCCCATACCCCTTGCGCCATCAAACACCACCGAGGACATCCAAAAGGCATGGTTCATCGGCCCGATCAGCATGGGTTGTTCATCGTACCACTTACCGTCATGGAAAAAGACTGCATCCATGAAACCTACTCCATTGATTTGGCCCCTAGTGAAATGCCACTAGCTAAGGGGTGGCCAAAATACAGCCCTCTTCTCAGGAAGCAACCTGCTCGCTCAGTTATTATCCAGAGCTGCCAGTACTTTTGGCGGCGACATCGGCAACGAAGTCATGCGGACTCCGACGGCATCTTTGATGGCATTTGCGATCGCCGCCATGACAGGAACGATGTTGGCTTCACCAACTCCCTTCACACCATAGGGATGGTCCGGATTGGGCACTTCCACCACTACCGCTTCGATCATCGGCAGGTCTGATGCCAGCGGCATGCGATAATCTAGAAATCCGGTATTTTGCATGCGTCCATCTTCACCATAAATGTATTCCTCGTTCAAAGCCCAACCTATACCTTGAACGACGCCACCTTGAATTTGCCCTTCCACATAGGAAGGATGGATAGCCCTGCCCGCATCCTGCGCAGCCGTAAAACGGATGATGCTCACATAGCCTGTTTCAGGGTCTACCTCGACATCAACAATCTGGGTCGCAACGCCAGGACCTACACCCGTGGGACTGACGCCAGCGCTACCCACGATCGGCCCGCCAGTAGCAGATTTTTGAGCCGCTATCTCCTTTAACGACAACGGTTCAAAATCGCCTACGTTGGTGGAAGCTGGTTTAGCACTACCATCCTCCCAAATTACACCCTCAGGATCCACATCCCAAATTCGGGCAGCTCGGACGCAGAGTTCGTTGATAACTTCCTTAGCGGAATTCACCACAGCCAGGCCAGAAGCCAAAGTCACTCGACTTCCGCCGGTGACATGGGTGTAGCCCACATTGGCGGTATCGGCCACGGTGGCGCGCACCTGATCATAGTCAATACCTAAGGTTTCTGCCGCCATGATCGCCATAGAAGCCCGAGAGCCGCCCACATCCGGGCTGCCTGTAGCCACTACCGCCGTACCGTCATCGTTGATGGCCATAGTGGCTGCAGAATCGCCGCCGCCGTTAAACCAGAATCCGGAAGCCACGCCCCGGCCCTGGTTGGGGCCCAGAGGTGATTTGTAATGTGGGTGATCCATCAAGGCTTCGATGGTTTCCGCATAACCGATGGAGTTGAAGGTCTGACCAAACACGGTAGTCGACCCATTGCGGGCAGCATTTTTTAATCGTAATGCCAATGGGTCCATACCAATCTTCTTGGCCAGCACGTCCAGAACGCCTTCAACCGCAAAAGCAGCAATTGGAGAGCCCGGTGCGCGATAGGCAGCCGCTTTGCCTCGATTAACAGTTACGTCATAAGCCTCAGCCCGGACGTTTGCCAAATCGTAACGGGAGAAGGCGCACATCGCAGCGCCGATAACTGGTGCCCCAGGGAAGGCGCCAGCACCGAACCATAACTTGGCCTCAGCTCCGCAAATTGTTCCGTCTTTTTTAGCACCAATTTTCACTTTCATGATGCTGTCAGAGGTGGGACCCGACGCCTGAAAGACCTCGATCCTCGACATAACAATCTTCACCGGCAGACCACTTTTGCGTGATAGTGCCACCACAAGAGGTTCCAGATACACAACCGTCTTGCCACCAAAGCCGCCTCCCAATTCAGAGGGGATCACCTTCAAATCGGCGTGGTTCATATCCAATAATTTAGCGACGACATTACGCACCACAAAATGACCTTGAGTACACGTCCACAATTCCGCCTGGCCATCCTGATTGAATCGAGCAACAGCAGCATGAGGCTCTATATAACCCTGGTGCACGGCTTCAGTTGAGAATTCCATTTCAACCACTTCATCGGCTGCGGCGAAACCGGTTTCCAAATCACCTCGTTCAAATTCGGCATATTTTGCAACATTAGACGGCTCGGTTGGTGCCGGTTCCATGCCCAAAGTAATCTGATCTTCATGCAATAATGGCGCATCGGCCTCCAATGCTGCAGCAACACCGGTTACGTGAGGCAAAACCTCATAATCCACTTCGATCAGTTTTAAGGCTTCATCTGCAACGGTTGTGGAAATAGCCGCAACGGCAGCAACAGCGTGACCTTCGTACAAAGCTTTTTCCCGGGCCATGACATTGCGGGTTATATGATGCAAGTTTTGTTGCACCCGCGCCGGCCCAACATATACCGAGGGCAAGTCTAGGATATCATCCTTAGTGATCACTGCCTTGACGCCCTTCAACGCCTCGGCTTTCGAGGTATCTATACCGCGAATGCGGGCATGCGCATGTGGGCTGCGCAAAACTTTGCCCACGAGCATTCCTGGAAAGCTGAGATCAGCGCCATATTGCGCCGCGCCGGTTACTTTCTCAACCCCGTCGGGGCGGATGGGACGCTTGCCAATCCAACTGAATTTCTGGCTGTTGTCGTTCATTACGATTTCCTTCTGATCTCGGCCATTGTTTGCAAGGCAATAATACCGCGACCCCAATGTAGTGCACAAGCCAATGCCGGCACAGTCTCCCACGCCACCGGCTACCGGTGTCTATTTTTCTAAGCTGACTTCTTGTTTTTGGAGGCCGAAATATCGGCTGACATATCCCGCGGGTCAGTAGCGCCGATGTGAATTTCTGAAACCATAGCGCGCCGCGGCAAGGTCACGGCCATCAAGACGGCAGCCGAGATATCCTCCGGCATCATCATCCGGGCACGGGTTTCCGCGTCGGGCACCAGGGGCCGATTGTCCATGATAGGTGTATCCACTTCGCCTGGCGACACCGTGATTGCACGAATACCGTGTGGCCGCATTTCCTGGGCAAGAATATTCATGTAGGCTCGCGCCGCCGTTTTGGCCGCGCTGTAGACGGAGCCGGCCATGACAGATGGGTTGACCCCCGCCATGGAGGCTATCATAACAATATCCCCTCGCCCTTGATCGACCATCGGTTGCAATAAAGCCCTTGTCATCATAGCAGGGGCCATAGTGTTTACATCCATGACGCCGCGCCATTCATCGGCCCCAATGTATCGGACGCTCCGAACCACAGAACTAAAGCCAGCATTATTGATCAAGATATCAATTGTACCGTGTTCCGCTAATAGAGAGAGAGCGCAAGATTCAATAGTCTCAGGATCAGTCAAATCGCAAGTTACTGCGCTCGCCACGCCGCCCGAAAGGCTCACCGCCTGAACCGTTTCTTCCAAAGGTTCCATACGACGGCCACAGACAACGACTTTAACCCCTGCTGCCGCCAAATCAATGGCGATGGCCCGGCCGATACCTGTGCCCCCACCCGTTACAAATGCGGTTTGGCCACTTAATGTACTCATTATAAATTCCCTCTCTGAAAAGCTGCCAATATCATCAATGCCTTGGAGCCCG
>CAXGCE010000191.1:0-4936 GCA_964007795.1 uncultured Alphaproteobacteria bacterium
ATAAAATAAGATTGAAACTGAGCTGGCGCCTCCCTTCCTGCTCCTTATAACAATGTCACGCGATGTTGACAGCGGAGCCGTGAACAGGGGTATGGTAAAATATAACCATTTATCCCCTCCCCGGGTTGGTTGATCTAAAGGAAGCTGCCAAAACCCGCAAAAATGAGGATCCGCCGCCGCCAGCCGAGTCTTTTAACCAAGTTGGGTAGGGACAAGGCAGTTAGCAATATGGGACTGAGGAAGATAATTGCCAAGGCGTTGGCTAGCAGTAAATGGACGAAAAACAGGACGACAAATATTGAGGTGGCGGCACCCACCAACGCGCAGGTAAGGTTGCTGCGGAGACTTCTTGTCGATAGCAGACCCATGCGACCTGCCCATGCCACCGAGACGACGATAGGTGTTAAAAAATCCACGTTAAAACAAAATTTCGCCGGTGTGGTATTTTGTGGTCATCCAATTTGGAATGGCGTCTTGACTAGTCAGCAACAGTGTCCCAGCGATCATGCACTAGGCGCCCTTTGTGCCATCGGTCAATCTATGGGACATATGTTGGGGAGTTAGTTTCGCCGTAGCAGGAATTCCCGTCCCATCTTGACCTTGGGTTTGCCGTTGTAGTCGATGATGTCGGCAGTGGCGTATGTTTCCCGCCAGTCGTCTGGCAGGTAGGAACCCGTCCCGACCACATCAATCGGCGCATTGACGCTGCCCATGACCTGACATTTGAAGAAATTGAAGCCAGACGAGGCGACGATTCTGGTATTTGGGAAACCTGCTTCGTCCAAGGCGTCCCGCAAATAAAAGATGGCGGCGGCGGATACACCGGTACCAACCAACCAACGCAGTTCTTCTTCGCTGCGGTATTGCCGCACCGCGCGGGGGACGTGGCGTTCCAAGACGGCGTAGGCTGACTGCGTATCGAGTCCTTCGACGAAGCGTCCGCCATGGGTATCCAGGCGTACTGCGATCTTGCCTTCCTCGGCCATTTCAGGAAACCTTTCACAGACAGCCAGAGAGTCGCTGACCTCGCGCCCAAAATAATCCACCAGTACCGTTAGGGGCTCTCCGGGAAAGGCTTCAGCGCACATTTCTGCTGCCCGTAAGGTGCTGCCCGCATAACCAATGAGCGCATGAGGCATAGTACCTAAGCCCTTTTTATTGCCAAAGAAATGTGCCGTAGCGTCGGTAGCGTTACCAATAAAGCCCACGGCGTCCCGTTCCCGGCGGGCCGCTTCGCTGCCTACGGATGCCGCATATGCCATCAATTCCGCCATCTCGAGACCTGCGCAATGGCGCGCGTCCATGGCCAGAAACTGGGTGTCGGGCAAGGCGGAACACATAAGGTAGGCGTTATAGGCAGCGACGCAACAGGCGCCTAGCTTTTGCAAATACAAGGTTTCCAAGTCGACCAACTGCAAAAAGGAACCGCTAAGATAAAGCAAAGGTTCACCGGCGCCGGCCCAGGCGCCTTCCTCAAAACAGGTTTCGATCTCGAATTTGGTGTTGCGTTCCTTGGCGATATGGTTAAGCCATTCGATCATCAGGCGGGGGGCGAAACTGACTGGGCGGCGCATGAAGATGGCGTAAGTGACCTGGGTGTCGCCATTGCGCTGAACGATCTCGCGTGTCTTGTTGAAATACTGATCAGTCCAGCACTTAATCTCGCTGTCCCGACCCTCACTCTCCGCCATCAGCCGTCTCCCCAGGCCCAGGTCGTCATTGTGCGGCTTCCACCGATGTCGTCGGTTGCCGGTCTGACCGCTGCTGCTTTAACATCTCGGCGATCAGAAAGGCTAATTCTAGACTCTGACTGGCATTCAGGCGCGGGTCACAATGAGTATGATAGCGGGATGCCAATTGATCCTCATCAATCAACTGGGCACCGCCCAGGCATTCTGTGACGTCCTGGCCGGTCATTTCTACGTGCACACCGCCGGCATGGGTACCTTCCGCCTGATGCACATCGAAGAAATGCCGTACTTCGGCCAGAATACGATCGAACGGTCGGGTCTTGTATCCGGTGGAGGATTTTATGGTGTTTCCATGCATGGGATCACAGGACCAGACGACTTTGCGCCCCTCCTGTTCCGCGGTGCGGACCAGGGGGGGTAGTTTTTCAATAACCTGGTCATCGCCCATGCGGCAAATCACGGTCAGCCGTCCCGGATCGTTGTCTGGGTTTAGAGTGTCGATCAGGCGCAAAAAATCGTCGATACCCAGGCTGGGTCCGGCTTTCAGGCCGAGGGGGTTATTGATGCCCCTGCAATACTCCACGTGGGCGCCGTCAGCCTGCCGAGTGCGGTCGCCGATCCAGACCATATGGGCCGATGTGTCGTACCAGCCGCCAATGCGGGTGATGGTGTCTTCGCGAGTCAGGGATTCTTCGTAGTTCAGCAGCAGCGCCTCGTGCGAGGTATAGAAGTCAGTCTGGCGCATTTCAGGCACATTGTTGCCTGTTATGCCGCAGGCCTCCATGAATTCCAGAGCCTCTGTAATGCGGTTGGATAGTTCGGCGTATCTCGCAGCCGCCTCTGTGCCCTCGACGAAATCCAAATTCCACCGGTGAATTTTGTACAGATCCGCATAGCCACCCTGAGCGAAAGCGCGTAACAGGTTTAAGGTGGCAGCAGCCTGAGAATAGGCGGTCAGTAATCGCTGGGGGTCAGGCTCTCTTGATGCCAGGTCTTCTCCAATTCCGTTGACTATATCACCCCGGTAAATAGGTAGTTCGACGCCATTCACGACTTCCGTGGGGTTGGAACGCGGTTTGGCAAATTGCCCTGCCATGCGACCTACCTTGATCACCGGCACAGCACCGCCAAAGGTCAAGACCACCGCCATCTGCATCATCACGCGGAAAGTATCGCGAATATTGTCGGGGTGGAATTCGGCGAAACTTTCTGCGCAATCTCCGCCTTGCAATAAAAAACCATTGCCCGCCGCCACCTGTGCCAGACGACGGCGTAAGGCGTTGACCTCACCGGCGAACACAAGGGGTGGGAAGCTGCTCAACTTCTCCAACACGCTGTTCAATTCGGCTCTGTCAGAATATTCTGGCATCTGTAGGGCCGTACGTCGCTGCCAGTCGTTTGGGTTCCATTGCGTCGTCATGGCTTCAATCTCGAAAATGATAAGGCGCCCTATATACGGTAAGCTATTGGGATTTCCAAGCTTTCCAGGCGGTTCGACGATTTGATGTTTGGAGTAGATTTCTAGGAGGAGCAGAATTTAGACACCGAAATCAAGCACGGCGTTTACCTTTCAGTTGAACTTAGACGTAACGGGATTCATACGCTTTTTTGCACCGGTTTCATCGATGGTGACTTTGTCAATATTCTTAGCGGCATATTGGAAGGAACGTACATGACCAACCGGACAATTCTGAATACGGTCGCGCAGGGGTTGCATGACTGGTTGACCCGACCTTCCATCATCGGTACGGGTCATTGCCAGGATCGGTAAATGGTGTTTCTTCGCTACATTGTAATCTAGGGCCAGCATTGTCCCAATGACCGCAGACGACCTACATGACAAAAGCTGGCGCAGCCTGTGGCTGTCGTCCGGCGCGATGTCGGCCGCATTGCTTGGCGATGCGCTTATCTATGTTGTATTGCCGGTGAACGCAAGTGCCTTCGGCATCAGCCTGGCCTGGGTCGGCGTGTTGTTGGCGGCCAATCGGATTGTCCGTACCTTTTCGTACGGCATAATTGCGGCATTGGGGGAGAGGATTGGTTTCAAGGGCTTATGCGTTCTTGCCTCCCTGACAGCACTGGCATCGACTGCGATGTATGGACTGTTCCAGGGCTGGGCTCCCTTATTGACGGCACGGGTCTTATGGGGACTATCCTATGGTTCGCTAATACTTGCTACATTAGGCTACGCCGCTGCTGACCGCTCCCGAACTGGCACCCGGGTCGGTGTGAGCCGAGCGGTGGAACAGGTTGGCCCCTTAGTGGCATTGACGGGCGGCGCCTGGCTTGCGGGCGTAGTCGGCCCGCGTGATGTCTTTTTCTATCTGGCATTGGTTTCCAGTATCGCCGTATTTCTGGCCCTTTTCCTACCTGGAATGCCGACTCGGTCTAAGGCGTCGTCTCCTGACCGCCCCGGCATTATTCCGATGCCAAGTCGCCTGGATCTGTTGATATTTTGGATGGGATTCGGCGTCGACGGAGTTTTTACCATGACGTTAGCCATCATGTTTGCGGGTGAAATGTCGGTCCAGGTCGCGATGATCTGGGCGGGTTTGGTGATGTCGGGCCGCCGTGTGCTGGAAATGATTGTCGCGCCTTTTTCGGGTCACCTTGCTGACCGTATCGGAGTGCAACGGCCCTTGGTTGCGGCTTCATTGCTTTTAGCCCTAGGGCTGATACTGGTGGGTTTTGGTTTTCTGCTACCGGGCGCAATAGCTATCGTGTTGGGTCGGGGCGCGCTGGGGACCCTGATTCCTTCCGCGGTCGCACTGTTCGCAGTGAGGGCGGTCTTGCGGCCCTTGGCTCGAAATTTGACCTGGCGTGACATTGGTGCAGCGGCGGGCCCTCTGATAACCGGATTCGCTTTGTCTCTTGTTAAGCCCGAAATCCTACACCTGGTCCTTGGATTCGTGTTTTTAGGAACGCTGCTGTGGCTGATAATCTCACCGGATTGGCGAGAATCCGGGAAGGGCGAAGTGGAGGACCGCGTTTAATGCTTGGCTAAAGTAAGCTCATCCATCTCTTTATCGATTCCTGCAAGTTGAAACACCTCCAATGAGTCGGCTTTGATGGTGAAAAGGGCTTTGTAGTCTTAGGAGAATACAACCTTGATATCCAGGCATTCGCAAAATCCTACCAGGCTTATCAGATTGTTTTCAGCCGTTTTGATGAACGTGAAATTAAGTCGTCAGTTGATCTAGATCAACTTCTCGCCCGCTTGTTTCCCTATTCTGCAGCCTGAGATT
>CAXGCE010000192.1:0-4912 GCA_964007795.1 uncultured Alphaproteobacteria bacterium
TTTGTTTTGCCCGAACGCTTAGAGGCCAGTTATATAGGCGAAGATGGGTCTAAACACCGCCCGGTAATGTTGCATAGGGCTATATTGGGTTCTTTCGAGCGTTTCATCGGCATACTTATAGAACACTATGGTGGGCGTTTTCCAGTTTGGCTGGCCCCTACCCAAGTTGTGGTTGCTACTATTACTGAGGCCGGAGATGACCACGCCAGGGTTGTGCATGCTGCTCTAGCTGCGAATGGTATCCGTACCGGACTGGACCTTCGCAACGAGACCGTTAACTATAAAGTCCGAGAACACACCCACAAAAAGGTGCCAGTCATATTTGTTGTTGGGTCGCGAGAGGCGGAGAACGGTACGGTCTCTTTGCGTTGGCGGGGTGAAAAAAAGCAGGAAATACTTGCGTTAGACGAGGCTGTTGATAAACTTTTGGCTGTATCCACTACAATGACATAACATCACCACTTTGACGGGGTGGCGTGTCGCTAAGAGTGTGGGTTGTGCCAGGAAATATAGGGAGAATGATAAATAGCTAGAATTCAGCAACCCGCACCACCGATTAAGGATGGCCCGCGGGTAAACGACCAGATTGGGGTGTCATCAGTCCGGCTGGTTGACGAAAATGGCGAGATGCTGGGGGTTTTATCGGTGCAGGATGCGCTCGAAAGGGCTAGACAATCCGGATTGGATTTGGTGGAGATATCCCCTAACTCAGCACCCCCAGTTTGTAAGATACTAGATTATGGCAAATTTAAATACGAGGCACAGAAACGTGCCAACCAGGCCCGGAAAAAGCAGAAGACTTTTGATGTAAAAGAAATCAAGATGAGGCCGGGAATCGATCAGCACGACTACGAAGTGAAAATGCGCGCCGTAGGAAAATTTCTAGGGTCGGGAGATAAGGTCAAAGTTACGATGCGCTTCCGGGGCCGTGAGATGGCACACCAAGAGATCGGTATGGCGGTCCTTATGCGGGTGCGCGATGATTTGGAAGAGGTTGCCAAAGTCGAGCAGTTGCCAAAATTAGAAGGGCGGCAGATGACCATGGTGGTTGCACCCAAATAGCGGCCAACGCCGAGTTTAGCTCTCTGATGTTGGCGGTCGAAAATTTACGTCGGCCTGGATTAGGGCCACTATCATTTCACATTGACGGAGGTGAGTGCCTGGCGCTGACTGGGCCGTCGGGTGCGGGCAAGACCCTGTTGCTGCGCGCTCTTGCCGACCTTGATCTTAACGAGGGAGAGGTGGTCATGGGTGGCCGTCTGCGCTCCAATCTGCCTGCGCCCGAATGGCGTCGCCGGGTTGGTTATGTTCCTGCGGAAACCGGTTGGTGGGCAGACCTTGTGGGCGATCATTTCTCTACCCCGCTGCAGGCAGCTGAATTGCTGGCGCAACTTGGCTTCACCAAACCGAGCCAAGTTCTTGACTGGCCCGTAGCCCGGTTGTCTAGCGGCGAACGGCAGCGTTTGGCACTCGCCCGCGGTTTGTGTTGCAACACAGAGGTACTTTTGCTGGACGAACCCACCTCCGCTCTTGATCGCGATAATGCTGGATTGGTAGAGCAATTACTGCAAAATCGATTAAGGGCCGGCACCTGTATTCTGCTAGTCAGTCACGATTCGGCTCAGGTGGGGAGGCTGGCGGGGCGAAGTATTCACCTTGAAAATGGCCGATTGGCTGCACCATTATGACAGATTACGTGGTGCTGTCCTATTTTGATCTGGTTCTAGCGGCTTCCCTACTGGTCTTCAACGCTGGCCTCTCGATGGCATTGGGGTTGGATCTAGAACGGCGCATGATCTGGGCCGCTGTGCGCATGACGGTACAATTGCTTCTGATAGGACTGATGCTCCATATACTGTTCGCCCAGGTGTCATTGTGGTTGACGGTGGCGGTCGCGGTCGTCATGGCTCTGTTCGCAGGCCGGGAAATCCTCGTTCGTCAGGAACACCGTTTGGCGGGCTGGTGGGGTTATGGCATCGGCTCATCGACCATGTTGTTGGCGGGAATGGTGGTGACGTTGTTGACATTGCATGGTCCCCTACGCCCCGAACCATGGTACGATCCCCGGTATGCTATACCGTTGTTTGGAATGATCCTCGGCAACGCTATGACGGGCATTAGCCTTGGTCTCGACAGTTTGACCCGTTTGGCGCGACAAGAGCGGGTAGGAATTGAGGCACAATTGTTGCTCGGCGATAGTCGTTGGCGGGCAATGCGGTATGTGGCTCAGCGGGCCCTTCGCACCGCCTTCACGCCGATGTTGAATTCTATGGCTGCCGCTGGAGTGGTGTTTTTGCCGGGTATGATGACGGGGCAGATACTGGCGGGGATCGCACCAGATCAGGCGGTCAAATATCAAATTTTAGTATTGTTGTTAATAGCCGGCGCCACGGGATTAGGTGTTCTTACCGCCGTCATGACTAGTATCTGGCGGGTCACTGATGGTCGGCATCGGCTGCGGCTGGATCGTTTGCGCTGACCTCCGCCGCCTCAGCGGTTTTGCGCCAGGCGCGTCATGGCCGGACTTGCGGCGTATATTCGGCTGGTTTCGCCACGGACCTCCCTAAACCTCGCTAACTCCACGCCCTTCAATTTTTTGCCTGAGGGCAATTTCAAGCGCAAGGGGTTTATGCGCCTATTGTTGACCAGAATTTCGTAATGCAGATGCGGTCCGGTGGATCGGCCCGAGCTGCCAACGAAGGCCACGATCTGGCCTTGGTGGACCCGTTTGCCCTTGCGTACGCCGCGTTGGAATTTGGCAAGATGGCCATAGGCCGTCTTGTATCGTCCGTTGTGACGGATACGCAGGTAACGGCCGTAATTGCCGTTCCAGCCCGCCACTTCGACCGTTCCATTGCCTGCGGCCATCACCGGGGTGCCGTGCGGAGCGCCAAAGTCAATACCGCGATGCATTTTCTTGTAACCCAGAATAGGATGCTTACGCCGGCCAAAGCGCGAGGTTAGCCGTGCGCCGTCGACGGGCGTCTTCATCAGGGCCTTGCGGACGCTGTGCCCGTCGTTATTAAAATAGTCTGGTTCTCCATCCTGCATGACGAAGCGGTAGAGAGGCAGGTTGGTCTTACGCACGTGAAGTTTAGCGTATTGGATATCACCGTACTTGGCAAAATCACCACGCTCATCGTAGAAGGCTTCAAATAGCACTTCAAAGTGATCACCCGGTCGAATGTCGCGTTGGAAGTCCACGTCAAAGGAATAGATGCGGATCAAATTTACGATCACGGGCGCAGGTACGCCGACCCGTTTGGCCGCCAGATACAGGCTGTCGTCGATAACGCCTTCGGCTCGATGCAGCCGGACTGCCAGGAGTTTGTCGACCGTCTCGGATTTGAATCCGCCGTTGTTGTTGAGGCTGACCTGGATTTCTTGCTCGACGCTGGGAACAAACGCCAGTTGAATGAGGGCCAGGCGGCCCTCTGTTTTTCGCTTTTGTGGATCGAACAACAGTGTCAGCGCCTGGCCTGGTCGCACGCGCCGGGGATCATACGACTTTGACAGTGCGGTTATGGCAGCGTGGGCTGTCGGCCGGTCGCAGCCGTTCCGCATCATGACCGACATCAGGGTGTCGCCCTGGGCAATTTTCACGTTCCGCACAATTATATTGGGCGGGGCAGCTTCCACAGATATCTTGGTCAAGGGCAGCGCCAAAGAATTCGTCGGCGGTTCAGCCGCGGGTCGTAAAAGGGTGGGCTGCTGTGGCGAATTTTGGGCCAATTCAGACGGTTCAGGTTGGTTCGCAACGATGGCAACAGCAATGGTCAAACCTGATAATATGGCCAATATCAATACAGGCAGCTTCCGCTGCATCGACGGTGGTCTACCCAACAGCGCCATCAGATGTCGTAAGCCATCTAAACGACCAAATCGACGTACAGTACGCAAAAACAACCCTACGGTTGGTCCATTAAATTTAGCGAGCCGTGATTGGCTGGGAATGTCTCGCTTGACTATGGCCAGTTATCCTTTCCGGCGCTGCGGGCTATATTAAGTTAAGCGCCGTTTTCAGTCGAAACAATTTATCGAATTTACTATAAGATTCAAGGATTTCAGAGAGTTTCTCTAAATAACCGTCCGATCCCTAATCGGCCAACTATTTAGTTCAGATATAGATTGTAGAAATTTTGTAAATATTGCAAAAAAAGAACGTTGACTTGCCCTCTACCCCTCTCTATAAACCGGCTTCGCACCGGGCCGGACAGCCTTGCCGTTGTCCGGCCCGGTGCGATTCTGCTCTTTGTTATTGTTGATTTTCGGAAGAGAAGCGTGGGCGGCGGTGTTTATGGACCGGTGCCTATGTTTTAGGCTTTGTTTTGGCTAGCTGAATTTGGTTTTCCGGGTTCGCCTAGGCGGGGACGTTTGGGTATAGCGTGTTGAAACAGTTGATCATTGATCTTGCGGGCTGCCTTGTAATTGAGCTGGGGTTTGACTCTGGTTTGACGACAATGCTCCAAGCCTGCGACAGCGGTTAAGCTGCCGTGTTACCTATTCCTGGGTGGGATTAATGATGCCGAGTTCCTGTGTTTTTGGCTCTGTTCTTTCGCAAGGACGGAACCTAAAAACAACCTGAGAGTTTGATCCTGGCTCAGGACGAACGTTGGCGGCAGGCTTAACACATGCAAGTCGAACGAGAAAGTGGACTTCGGTCCACTGGACAGTGGCGGACGGGTGAGTAACGCGTGGGTACTTGCCTTTCGGTACGGGACAACCCCGGGAAACTGGGGCTAATACCGTATATACCGGTCTTGGTGGTTCTTGATCGGGAAAGATTTATCGCCGAGAGATAGACCCGCGTCCGATTAGCTAGTTGGTGTGATAGAGGCGCACCAAGGCTTCGATCGGTAGCTGGTTTGAGAGGATGATCAGCCACACTGGGACTGAGACACGGCCCAGACTC
>CAXGCE010000193.1:0-4909 GCA_964007795.1 uncultured Alphaproteobacteria bacterium
AAAATTATGGTTTTATTAGTACGGCCGGGTACTATGCTATATTGGGAAATTTGGACCTGTCGCCAATTTTTTGCGCTGGGACTTTGTAACGACGGTCGAATAAGTGAAACAGGCCTTGAGCCGGCTCTAGGCCCTTCCTTTTCAGGACGCAGAATCGCAAAAAATTGTTGGCAGCACCTTTTTCTAATTGGGATTTTCGAATTAAGCGGCCCAGGCGTGCTGCATCTGTGATTCATTGCTCTGTATATACGGAGTGGGGGACGGGCTATTGTCTTTATCGCCGTCAAAACCCGGCGGCACACTGGGTCCGCGGCCGCCACCCTATGATCAGGTTATTACATGACCGCTGGGCGAACCTGCTCCATGAAAATTGTCATGGACCGTTCCAGTTCTTCCAGGCTGCCGCAACCGTTGAAGTTCAATTGGAACTGATCCAGGTCCGCTTTGTCCCGATATTGTTTAATATCGCTGGCAATATCTTCGACGGTGCCATGACCGGTCAGTCGGTTGCCGTCGGAACTCATGGGGTCTTTGCCCGTAATTTCAGAGAAATTAACCCGGAAGCTCATACGGACTTTCGGCGGTTCGGCTCGGCCCACCTTTTCGCAGGCCGCTAATAGTTTAGCTTTGTTTTCTATAAGATCTGGCAAAGGCGTTGGAACGGGCTGCCAGACGGCGGCAAATTCTGCGGCCCGGCGTAGGGCCGCCCTGGACGAGCCGCCGATCCATATCGGTGGGTGCGGTTTCTGCACCGGTTTGGGAGAAGAATGCATATCTTGGAATTGGTGATAGGCGCCGGTATATGAGATCGGATCGGGCCCCCAACAGGCCTTGCAGACCCTTAGATATTCATCCGTGCGGCGTCCCCGGTCTGCGAAGTTGATGGCCAGGGCGTCAAATTCATTTTCGACCCAGCCTGCGCCGATCCCCAGGATAATTCGGCCGCTGGAGAATTGATCCAACGTGGCCACGGTCTTGGCGGTCAGTATAGGGTTGCGGTGGGGCAGGATCAGCACCGAAGTCGCCAGTTTGATCCGATCGGTTTGTGCCGCCAGAAAGGCCATAGTGGTCAAGGGCTCGTATACATTGCCCCACGAGGTGACCACGTCTGCTGAGCCATTGATGATTAAATGATCGTTCAACAACAGGGCGTCATAGCCTAACCTTTCTGCCCGCTGGGCCGCCGTGACGATGGCGTCTGGCGTGGCGGGGAAACCCAGATAATCCGCGTTGGGTATTCGGAAGGAAAATTGCATTATTTGGCCCCGGCTTATTTATCTTCAAATTTTGGTGCGCTGGCGCTACCGCCACCGTCAACGGCGATCCGCTGGCCATTGACGTAAGTGTTGCTCTCTGAGACCAGGAAGCGCACCACGTTGGCGATGTCATCAGGCTGACAGACATGACCAAAGGGCATGTAGGCATCCAGCTCGCGCAAATTCTGTAGACCGGAGCGCGCCTTAACTAGGCGACGGCCCATGTCGGTTTCCACCAGCGGTGGGGCGACCACGTTGGTACGGATGTTATTCTTATGCTCTTCCTTGGCCAGGGTAAACGCCAGACCCTCCATGGCGGCTTTGCCCATGTTGTACGGCGCGCCAAAGGCGCCATAGCTGTCTGTGGCGACGGAAGAAATCATTACAATATCACCTCTGGCCTGCTCCCGCATCATGGGGATCACCAACTTTGACAAATAATGGGGACCAAAGGCATGTACGCGCACCACGCGCTCCATCTCTGCCGGATCCGTGTCCGTCACCGACAGGCCCCTGCTGGCGATGCCGGCGTTGTTGATCAGGATACTAATAGCACCCAACTTCGCACTGATTTTCGCTACCATGGTGCTGGCTTGCTCCAAATCATCAACCGAGGCCTGGAATGCTTGTGCAGCGCGGCCCAGTGCCGTTATCTCCGCCGCGGCCTCGGATGCCGCTGCTTCGTCACGGCGATAATTCACCGCGATATCAGCGCCATCCTTGGCAAGGGCCACGGCGATGGCCCGACCAATACCCCGGCCTGCTCCCGTGACAAGAGCGACGCGTCCGTTCAACGACATCCTATACTCCGCATTTTCCGTTGGTTTGATTGCGAGGCAACATATCAACCTCCTCGTCAATTGAGTAGAGCCGTCGAACTAAGCGCCGTAGGTTGGCGAAGATATGCTAGGATTTTTCAAGCCTTGCACCATAGGAGCGTTGCTATGGCAAAATTTAGATTGCTGATTGAAAGACTGTGTTTGAACCTCGGCGCGCAAGTTCCTGGTGCTGATCTATCAAAGCTCCTGCCGGACGAAGGCATATTATCGTGCTGAGCCGGGCGCGCATTAAAGGCATAGCACCGGCTGAGGCGGATATAGATACGGTGTGGCAGGTGGAGCAAACCTGATGTTGCGTACAGGCAAGGAGCATCTCGAACGCTTGCGAGATGGCAGGGTTGTCTATATCGGCCGGGAGCGTGTGGATGATGTGACGACCCACCCGGCCTTCCGCCATGCCGCGACCACGGCGGCGGCTATCTATGACATGAAGGCAGATTCCACCAAGCGTGAGGTTACGGCCTTTGAAGAAGATGGGGAACAATATTCCGCATATTATATTCTCGCTAGAAACAGGGATGATTTGCGCAAACGATCGCAAACCCACCGTATAATTGCTGAGGCCACCTACGGCTTCTTTGGTCGCTCGCCGGATCATGTCTCTTCCTTTGTCACGGGCATGTGCACCAAGGCGGATGTTTTGGATACGGATCGGGGTAAGTTTTCGGATAATCTGCGGGGCTATTACGAGTATATGCGCCGCAACGACATTTACGCGGCGTATGCTGTACTGCCGCCTCAGGCTGCTCGTGATCCGGCCTTTTATCAGAAACAGAACCTCCCTGTTCCCTCCCTACAGCTGCTGAGGGAGGAAGACGACGGCGTCGTAATTTCAGGCATGAAGATGCTCGCCACCGGTGCCGTCATCGCGGACGAAATCTGGATCGGCAATGTAATTCCCTTGGCGCCGGACCAATCGAAACAGGCTATCACCTGCGCCATACCCTGCAACGCGCCGGGGCTTTCCTTATGGTCCCGCAAGCCCTTGGAACCAAACGCATACAACGAATTCGATAGTCCCTTAAGCTGGCGCCTGGACGAGACCGACGCCATGGTCATGTGCGATGAGGTCAAGGTGCCATGGGAGCGGGTCTTTGTCTTGGATGACGCAACGCAATCCTATCAGATCTATAATAAGACGCCCTCGCACTGCTACGGCAACCACCAGTCCAATGTGCGCTTTCATACCAAGATGCGTCTTTTGGTAGCGTTGGCCAGTAAAATCACACAATCCACCGGCGCCAACAAGGTTCCGGCGGTTGTGGAAACATTGGGCCGTCTGTCGGCCCTGGAGGCCGGGCTGTGGGGCATGGTGGAAGGGCAGATAGAGGCGGCCGAGGATTGGCCGGAAGGGTACGTGACCTTCAACCGGCGCATGATGTATGCCGCTTTGAACTGGTGCACCGAGAACCATTCGCAGATCATTGACATCGTGCGTGAGCTGTGTGGCGGCGGAATTTTTCAGATGCCGGCGGATGTTACGGTGATGCATGACGATGATTTGCGAGAAAAATTTGAAGCCTATTGGCAGACACCGCAACTGGATGCCCTGGCGCGCATGAAACTGTTCCGCTTGGCTTGGGACTTGGTCGGTTCGGAATTCGCTGGACGCCATCAGCAGTACGAAAAGTTTTATGCTGGCGCCTCGTTTATCGTTCGGGGTCACAGCTTCCGAGAAACCCCCTGGGGTGAATTGGACCGCATCGTAGATGATTTGTTAGCTGGCTACGATGTCCCCGCCATAGAAGAAGGTTAATATTCATGTTTCTGGTACAGATTTCCGATACGCATATCGATGAACCGGGCACGCTGGTCTATGGCCATTTCGATACCGCCGCTGCCTTAGAAAAGGCGGTTGATGCAATTAATGCTATGAAACCAGGCCCCGATTTGGTCTTGCATACTGGCGACATCGCCTCCAACGGCAGCTTGCGTCGATACAAGGCCTTCGGTGCCATTGCCGATCGATTGACGGCGCCCATGGTTCTAATCCCTGGCAATCACGACGATCGCGGTGCTTTGCGTGAAGTATTCGGCGGTACAAGTTGGCTGCCCACTACCAGTGATTTTCTACATTATGTGATTGAGGACCATCCGGTGAGGATCATCTGTTGTGATAGTGTCATCGCCGGTGAGACGTCAGGAGAGATGTGTCCGGAACGTCTGGCCTGGCTGGATGCGCGGCTGAGGGAGGCGCCGGATCGTCCGACCATTGTGGCCATGCATCATCCGCCTTTTTATTCAGGCATGACGGGAAGCTCCTCCAAGGGGCTTCGCCATGGTGGAGCTGAACTGGACGCCCTGTTTCGCCGCCACGATCAGGTGGTACGCGTGCTGGCCGGGCATGTGCACCGGCCCATCACGGCGTCCTTCGGCGGCACCATCGCTTTTGCCGGGCCAACCACGTGCTATCCCTTTGATCTCTATACCGGCCCAGACCGCCTCTTGAATATCAGCTACGAGCCACCCGCCATTGCTGTGCACTTATGGCTGGAAGACGCTGCACCAGCGGGCCCTGGCCTGGTCAGCCATACAATGCCAGTAGGCGACTGGTTGCCACCTCTGACGCTTTTGCGAGCCGGGGTAAAAGTCCTTGATGTCTAGCCCGTCAGAATTTTGTTTGTTCATCGGCTTCGACGGGTTTCTGTTTTCGAGACCGAAAAAAGAACAACGATATTCAGCCACTGGCCAAAATTAGTTTTTCGACTTGTCTCGACCATGCCTCATTTCATTTCCCCTTTAGTCCACGCTTATTTTGCGCACTCAAGTTATAGAAATTTCTAGAAGCTGTGCCCGCTTATGGCCTGGGCCACA
>CAXGCE010000194.1:0-4908 GCA_964007795.1 uncultured Alphaproteobacteria bacterium
GCCATATTCATTCGACGTCTTGGCCAGATGATAAACCTCGGCCGAGCGCAACAATGCCTTGGTAGGAATACAGCCCCAGTTCAGGCAAATACCGCCCAAGTCTTCTCGCTCGATAACCGCCACGGACATTCCCAGTTGCGCGCCCCGGATCGCCGCTACATAGCCCCCGGGTCCGGTACCGACGACCACTAGATCAAATTCCTGACCCGCCATTGTCCCTCTCCTCAGAGCAACATTGTCATGGGATCCTGGATCAGCGACTTGAACGCCGCTAGGAATTGCGCTCCCACCGCGCCGTCTACGGCACGATGATCCACCGAGATCGTCACCGACATCACGGTGGCGATAGCCAAAGCCCCATCCTTGACTACGGGTCGCTGCTCGCCCGCGCCGACGGCCAGGATGCAGCCCTGCGGCATGTTGATCACCGCGTCGAACTGCTTTACGCCGAACATGCCAAGGTTGGAAATTGAGAAGCTGCCGCCTTGATATTCCTCGAGCATTAACTTTCCGTCATTGGCCTTTTGCGCCAGCTCCTTCATTTCGATGGAGATTGCAGCCAGACCTTTACCGTTGGCATTGCGGATAATCGGTGTAATTAGCCCTTTATCGGTGGCCACGGCGACGGAAATGTCGGCGTTTTTGTAACGCCGGATGCCATCCTCCGAATAACCCACATTGGCGTCCGGCACTTTCATGAGCGCAACAGCGGCGGCTTTTATGACTAGGTCATTGATAGATAGCTTGTAGGCACCGTCCGCTTTGTCATTCAGTTCTTTGCGCAAAGCCAGCAAAGCATCTAATTCGCAGTCAACGGTCAAATAGAAGTGTGGCGCCTGTTGTTTAGATTCCGTCATCCGCCGGGCGATGACCTTACGCATAGAGGAGAGTTTTTCCAGTTCAAATTGGTCGCCCGGCGCTGCTGGAACGGTCGTGGGGACTGGTGCATGCACGGCCGCATCTGGCACAGAGATTTCTGCCGAAGCTTGGGTGCCGCCTGCAGCAATAACCGCCTCGATATCAGATTTAACAATGCGGCCACGTGGTCCGCTACCCAAAATCAGGGCCAAGTCCAGTCCGGCCTGGGTCGCCATACGTTTGGCCAGAGGCGATGCCAGGATGCGCGACCCTCCGTCAGCCGGTGGCGCGGGAGTTGCCTCCGGAGTGACAGGTGCGTGCGGGGCTGGAGCGGGATTGGTGTCTGCTGGCGCCGTTACCTCCACGGCCGGTGCTAGCCCGACGGAGGCTGCATTAACCGCCTCTTGAATGTCGGAAGCGTCCTCACCATCCTCTAGTAAGACAGCGATAGGCGCATTTACGGCAACACCTTCCGTACCCTCGGGCACCAGAATTTTCGCCAGAACACCTTCATCTATAGCCTCGACCTCCATAGTCGCCTTATCCGTCTCGATTTCCGCCAGCATGTCGCCGGATTGCACCGCATCCCCTTCTTTCATGATCCATTTGGCCAAGGTGCCCTCAGTCATGGTGGGGGAAAGGGCGGGCATGGTGATGATAATAGGCATGGCTGAATTTCCCGTGATTGTGAGGTGTCGCAAGAACTAGCGGTAACAGACTGCCTTGGCGGCCGTAGCAATGCTTTCCGGCGTCGGCAGGGCCAATTGTTCCAGATTAGCCGCATAAGGCATCGGCACGTCTTCGCCGCTGACCCTGGTGACGGGGGCATCCAGATCATCAAAGGCCTGCTCCATCAGACACGCAGACAATTCCGCGCCGATACCGCAGGCCAGCCAGCCTTCCTCTACCGTAATGCAACGGTTTGTCTTTGCCACTGACGCCAGCAGGGTCGGCACATCTATGGGACGCAGCGAGCGCAAATCGATAACCTCTGCCGAAATGCCGTCCTCCGCCAACAGTTCGGCCGCCTCCAAAGCCCAGCCGACTGAAATGGAGAATGCGACAATGGTTACATCTCCGCCCACTCGAGCGATCCGTGCCTTGCCGATGGGAACTGTGAAATCCTCTAGGTCCGGCACATCAAAGGTATGGCCGTACATCAACTCGTTTTCCAAGAAGATCACAGGATTGGGATCGCGAATGGCGGTTTTTAACATTCCCTTGGCGTCAGCCGCCGTGTAGGGAGATACAACCTTCAGACCCGGGCAATGAGCATACCAGGAGGCAAAACATTGAGAATGTTGCGCCGCGACCCGGCTGGCGATGCCGTTGGCACCACGAAAGACAATGGGGCAGCCCATTTGACCGCCAGACATATATAATGTCTTGGCAGCAGAATTGATGATTTGGTCAATAGCCTGCATCGCGAAGTTGAAGGTCATGAACTCAACGATAGGCTTCAACCCCGAAAAAGCGGCCCCCACCGCGATGCCGGTGAAACCATGCTCGGTGATTGGGGTGTCTATCACTCGGCGAGTGCCAAATTCCTCCAACATTCCTTGGCTGATCTTGTATGCGCCTTGATACTCCGCGACCTCCTCACCCATGAGAAAAACATCTTCGTCGATGCGCATTTCCTCGGCCATGGCGTCACGTAAGGCGTCGCGAACCGTGGTCGCGATCATTGCGGTCCCCGGCGGCACCCCGGCCTCCTCGACCACCTCGGCTAAAGGCACCGTTAGTTGAGCTGCTGGGTTCGCCTCTGGCTTGGTCGTAGCCGGGGCCTCTATGACCGGCGTGGATGTATCCACGCCCTCGAGATCCGAGACGTCCTCCCCATCTAGCAACAATATCGCGATAGGTGTGTTTACGGCGACGTTTTCTGTCCCCGCTGGAATTAAGATCTTGCCCAGCATGCCTTCGTCAATGGCTTCCACCTCCATGGTAGCCTTGTCGGTTTCAATTTCGGCAATCATATCGCCAGGGGAAACACTTTCCCCTTCAGCGACCAGCCATGCGGCGACGGTGCCTTCCGTCATGGTAGGCGAAAGGGCAGGCATGGTGATGGTCATCGGCATGGCTTATGCCTCCGCCAGCACGTCCGTATACAACTCGGACGGTTCCGGCTCGGGACTGTTCTGAGCGAATTCCGCGGCCTCCGTCACAACACCCTTGACCTCTCGGTCAAATGCCTTCAAAGAATTCTCATCCGCCAAGCCAGAGCCAAGAATTTTCTCACGCAGTTGATCGATAGGGTCCTGCTCAGAGCGCACGCGCTGCACCTCTTCCTTGGTGCGATACTTCGCCGGGTCCGACATGGAATGACCACGATAGCGGTAGGTCTCCATCTCCATTAAAATCGGGCCCTTTCCCGCCCGGACGTGGGCCACGGCTTCATCGCCAGCGGCCTTAACAGCCAGAACATCCATACCGTCCACTTGCACGCCGTCAATGCCAATGCTCTCGCCACGGCGATACAATTCTGTCTGGGCTGAGCCGCGGCCCAGGGCCGTCCCCATGGCATATTGATTATTTTCGATTATAAAAATCACGGGCAATTGCCACAACGCCGCCATGTTAAAGGATTCGTACACCTGTCCCTGGTTCGAGGAGCCATCGCCGAAATAGGTTAAGGATAATCTATCGTTACCCCGGTATTTATTCGCGAAAGCCAAACCCGCCCCAATTGGCACCTGAGCGCCAACGATGCCATGGCCGCCATAGAATTGTTTTTCCTTGCTGAACATATGCATCGATCCGCCCTTGCCCTTAGACAACCCGCCAATGCGTCCAGTCAATTCTGCCATCACTCCCTTGGCGTCCATGCCACAGGCTAACATGTGGCCATGGTCGCGATAGCTAGTCAGTTGGGAATCACCCTCGCTAATAGCACCCTGCATGCCGACGACCACGGCCTCCTGCCCGATGTACAGATGGCAGAAGCCGCCGATCAAACCCATGCCGTACATCTGCCCCGCCTTCTCTTCGAAGCGGCGGATCAGTAACATTTGCCGGTAATAACCCAGGACCGTGTCAAGGTTAGATTTGGTGATCGGAGGAGCAGGCTTGGTCTTCCGTTTACGTGCCGACGATTTTGACGCCTTGGAACCCCCCGCTTTCGATGTCGCCGCTTTCGCCATGTCAGCCTCGCTCACAGTGGTAGACCCCGACACGTTCCAGCATAATTGAAGCGCCAAAACTTATTGTAATACAAGGGAAAATTATTAATTAACTGTATTTTAGTTAATTTTCTAGAATGATATGTTACGAGTAGAACGGCTGCAAAACCCTTGACTGATAATCCAAATCCGATTGCAGGACCAGCTATGCGCCGCTATTTATTGTAGATCACCAAATCGTCAGGGTGCGCCAGGCCCAGAATCTGCCGGGCTTGTTCGTCAAGCATGTCGCGATCCAAATTTTCCGGCCGCAGCAATTCGACGCGCCGGGCCAGGATATCGCGCGCCGCATTACTTTCCATTAAGGCCATTTCTGCCCTCTCCAATTGCCCGTTCAGGCGTAAATAGGCAATTACTCCCCGATCTCCCTGTACGGTATGATAGCTGAAATACAACAAGGCGCAGAAGCCCAAGCAGGGAGCAATCGCCCTACGCAACCCACGACGTATATCATACCATAGCCCCATGACGTTTAGAACGAATCACAGGATGTGGATTTGATCAAGGAAAAATATTCTTCTAATTCAATAAGTTACAAACGATTCCGAAATGATCATGTTATGTTCTTGTTTTGACTCTCTTTCAGTCGCTGAGATCGCTTCAGATATCCTGCCATCCTCATCAAAAACATAGAGCGTTCGGTTGGTGGGTCAGGCAAATTTGACCACAACTTAAACTAGGAGGCAGTAAAGGACGGCACCCCGCGCCTATCCATTGACCAAAATTTTCCATATTTAATTTTGTCAATTGATAAAAATTCTATAAATTCACTTATTGAATATAAAAATGTTGTTATAAAATATACACAAAATAAAAAATAATTAGGTATATTTAAACTAATTATAATAAAATATAACCAATATATTAAAAT
>CAXGCE010000195.1:0-4904 GCA_964007795.1 uncultured Alphaproteobacteria bacterium
GTCAGGGCCGTGACAACATTGTCCCGTATCTGTTTTCTTAAATGTGCCAAGGGGGGCAATTCCTATGAGTTACACGCGAGTGCAAGTTTTTGAGATGCCACAGTCATGGTCCGAGACCATGAAAATGTTTCGAAAAACCGTAGAACCAGCCCTGAACGCACTCAAAAAACAGAAAGTTTTGTTGAGGTGGTCATCGGTTCAAACCGGCGACCACTCCGGCATGGTAATCGTTGAGTTCCCCAACAAGGCAGCGATGAATAAATACCTCAAGACCGCGATGGCGGTTCGGCAAGGCGTAGTAGAAGAGACCGGTATGCAGGCATGGGTCTATCACGGCCCGGTCAAAGCCAGCGGCTAATTCCTTGCAGTGTTCTTTAATAGGTTGATCAGGCGAAGTCATACCAAGTTGTCAGACCGCTTGATAATTTGCTTTTTTCGCGTTCCAACATCAGAGGGTTAAAGGTATGGGCGAACGATTGACTGCTGGTCAACTATTTCCGGCCACGACCATCACATTGACGCAGGGTGGCACCATGACGCTGCCGGACGACATGGCCGATGGCTACAAGATGGTCGTAATTTTTCGAGGGTCCTGGTGACCATATTGTCGACGTCAGTTGGGCGGCTTCAATAAGATCCTGGACGATTTGAGAACAAACAACATCACGGTGGTAGCCGCCAGTTCTGACCCGCAAGACAAGGCCGTGGAAATGGCTAAGGACCTCAGGTTTCCTATTGGCTACGGTGTCGACAAGGATACTTCGGATAACCTCGGCGGTTATTGGGAACCTCGGCGTAATTTCGCACAACCGTCGGAATTCTTGATCACACCCTCGGGTAAAATGGCGCAGGTTTCCTACAGCGACGGCCCACTAGCTCGCACAGAGGCGGGCGACGTCATCAAGTTGGTGAGTTTCTTGGAAAGTCAGAAAAAGAAATAGAGCCGTGGTGACTGTGATTGACGCAACCGAGAAAGAGCGCATGTGCTCCTTTGGTAGGTGAAATTATCCTTATTGGGTTGCAGGCAAGTTTCGAATTGGCAAAACTTGATAAACCATTACCCGGTTTCAATTCTCGCCTGAATAGGTGGTATTCCTTTTGGGTAACGTCGGCTGCGGGCGTATATATTTGGCCCTAAGTCACACCTTCAATCGTAGTGCATTTATATTGACATAGAAGGAATTCACATATGTCCGCATCATTTACCGGTGGCTGCGCCTGCGAAGAAATCAAATACACCTGTTCCGGACAGCCGCTTTATATGGGTAACTGCCACTGCAGAGATTGTCAGCGAGCGACGGGTAGCGCGTTTTATCCTGGCGTGTTGTTCAAGGAAGTAGATTTCACTTTGTTGCAAGGTGAACCGGCTTGGTATGAGAGTACGGCAGATAAAGGCCATATTATGCGACGTGGGTTCTGTTCCGCCTGCGGTTCACCTCTATTTTTAATTAATGAGGCATCAAGTGGTATTAGGTTGCTGTATGCCGGAAGTCTGGACGACCCAAGCTTGTATAAGCCCCAGCGCGATATTTACGTCGCGAGTGCGCAGCCCTGGGACATTATGGATCCGGATTTGCCAAAATTCGATGCTATGCCGGATATGAAGCGTAAATGACTTCCAATTCCCCTCATCGGTTTGATCTTATCGCACCAATAGCAATGAAATAGGAGACGATTATGGCATTATATGAAATGCGTACTTACACCGTTTATGTGGGTCGGATGGCGGAGGTCGTGAAGCATTACGGGGATGAAGGTTGGCCCGCGTTAGAGAAGGGCGGCTACAGCGATAAGTTGGTAGGCTATTTTACGTCTGACGTAGGGACCCTGCACCAACTTGTGCATTTATGGAAATTCGAAGATGACGCCGACCGGCGCAATCATTGGAGTACGCTGTTTCAGGATGATGACTTCATGGCTTTCGCCGCAAAGCTGCGGCCGCTGCTTATGACCCAGACCGTGCAACTGCTGAATGAAGCGCCTTGGGGGCCACACCCCTGATTTGAAGGCACTTCTAGTGGTCGACATCCAATTTACAATGAGATCCGCAATTCAACTACCCAAGCACATAGGGTGTTGTTCTCTTACTAATTGATAGGCAATTCAGGCATATCGAAACCTAATAGAAAGCGGCAAGACCTTAGGGTTGTCAGGGGATCCGCTGAGAAGGTTGGTTAAGCTCGACTGTTTAGTTATGTTTGAAGTACTCTTGTCATAGAAACAAGTAATTGGATGGTGAGGCGAATGAATAACGGTGGCATGCAGTTGAGTAGCGACAGTTCAGAGGCGCGCGAAGCCTTGGCAAAGGCCATGCACGGTATGTGCCTTTGGGAAGCGGATTTTATGGATGACATCAAGACCGCCCTGGTCGCTGATCCCGATTTTGCCATGGCTCACGCAGTAAGGGCGCTTGCACTCACATTCGGTCGCCATAAAAAATATATTCCGATGATGCAAAACGGTCTCGAAAAGGCTAAGGCCGGGAGTGCGCCACTAAGTGCACACGAAAGTGCCTATATCGAAGCGCTCGAGCATGCCGTCGACTTGCGCTCGGACCTGGTATTTGATGTCTACAAACGCATTCTTGACGAACACCCTTGCGATATGTTCATCCATCGGATGGCCCAGATGGATCTTTTTAATTTCGGTCGTAAAGCCGATATGTACGAATTAGTGGAGACGGCGGCTCCGCACTGGTCACCTGAGATGAGGGACTACCCGATCTTCATGGGCAACCGCGCCTTCGCCAATGAAGAAATGCTGCATTACTCCGAGGCCGAGCGTTATGGCCGCGAAGCAATCGAACTGGATCCGGGCGACCCCTGGGGAGCCCACGCGGTGGCGCATGTTATGGTTATGCAAGGCCGGATCGATGAAGGTGTGGATTGGCTCGAGGGATTATCTGTCAACTGGGCCGGAAAAAACCAGATCGTTCACCACGACTATTGGCACTTGTGCCTCTTTCTATTGGAGCGGGGCGAGCACGATCGTATCCTGGAGCTCTACGACAGCAAGGTATACAATCTGGAATCACCGCTAACCAAGGCTATGCCCGATAACGTAATCGACGTTACGAACGCAGCCTCCCTGCTGATGCGGCTGGAGTTGCGCGGCGTTGATGTTGGGGAACGCTGGCAGGTGGTGGCGGAACCTGCGGAGGGTCGCATCGATAATCATGTTAATCCTTTCACGTGTGCACATGCCGCTATCATCCTGGCCGCCTGCGGCCGTTTTGAGAAAGTGGATGAATTGATCCGCTCCATGACGGACTTCGCGGATACTGATGACGGCCCGGCTGGCGTTTGCATGCGCAAGGCAGCTCTGCCCGTGGCAAAAGCGGCCATCGCCCACCGCAAGGGTGATCATGAGGCTGTGATTGAGGGTTTCATGCCCCTCCGGCATGACCTCGTAGCCATGGGCGGCAGTCAAGCGCAGCGGGATGTTTTTATCCAGATACTGGTTGATTCCTGCCGCCAACTCGGACGCAAGGAGGAACTGGCGCAACTGGAAGAGGATATCAATACCTTAGGCTTTGAAGCCGTCGAAAAACGCACGTTGTACACGGACGCCTTCGCGGCCTAACAATAATCGGTATACCTCACGCTGAAACGGCAGCGGCAAACGTCGAAAGGGGCGCATTACTGCTAAGCTGGCCTCGTTGGATGCTCAGGCGGCATCTTCCAAAATCATGGCGGCCGCTTTTTCACCGATCATGATCGTCGGCGCATTCGTGTTACCGGCGATGATGGATGGCATCACTGACGCATCGGCAATGCGCAGACCGGCAATGCCGTGCACCCGTAGGCGGGCGTCCGTCGCCGAATCCACTTCTGAACCCATGCGGCAACTGCCGACCGGGTGATAATTGGCGATCCCCCGTGCCCGCACATCCGCCAAAAGATCTTCGTCACTGTTGACGGACGAACCAGGCAGGACTTCTTCGACCATGTAATCAGCAAGAGCCGGCTGTTTTGCAATGTCACGGCAAACGCGCATGCCGTGGAGAATTGCCTCTTCGTCATAACTGGTACGCAGAAATTCGTATTTGATCTCTGGTGGTGCCATGGGGTCCGGGCTCTTGATGCGAACGGAGCCATCACAATCGGGCCGCAGGTGTACCGGGCTCAAAGAGAAGGCGGAGAAGGGGTGGGGCCTAATGCGCTCAGGGTTGCGGCTGAGGGCGCTCCAAGAGAACATGTTGATTTGTATATCCGGGCGTTCCAGGCGCGGATTACTCCGGATAAAGGCGCCTGCGCAAATGGCCGTGTTTGTCAGAGGGCCCTTTTGGAATAGGGCGTACTGAGCTCCCGCCAGGAGCCGACGCGGCAGGCTGTTCGCCAAGTCGTTCATGGTAACCGGTTGGGCACACCGAAAACTCATATAGGTATTAAAATGATCGCGCAGGTTGGCGCCAATGCCGGGTAGGTCGCGGTGGACCGGAATATCCATCTCACGAAGAAGGTCGCCAGGACCGATGCCGGAAAGCTGCAATAGTGGAGGGGAGCTGAAGGCGCCGCCGGAGACGATGACTTCGTGGCGCGCGCGCACCTCATGGATACCCGAAGGAGATTGAAATTCCACACCGACGGCGCGGCCATCCTCAATCAGAATTCTCCGTGCGTGGGCTGAGGTTTCGACATGAAGATTTTTCCGGTTACGAGCCGGCTTTAGGTATGCCCTGGCGGAACTCCAACGTCGGTGTTTTGATGCTGTGAATTGGAATAATCCTGTGCCTTCCTGTTCCGGTCCATTGAAATCCGGGTTTGCAGGAATGCCGCTTTCGACGGCGGCGGCGATCATTGCATTCGGTAAATCCCAGGGATGCGGAATATCGGAAACCCGTAAGGGGCCGCCGGTACCATGCAGCTCATCCTTACCGCGCTCGTTGTCTTCCGCCTTCTTGA
>CAXGCE010000196.1:0-4901 GCA_964007795.1 uncultured Alphaproteobacteria bacterium
CTGTACCGTTTCCACGGGTTGGAGGGGGTGCAAGTCAGCGAAGCCCGGCAGCCGTGCAATTTTCTCGTTCAGGCGCGGGTTATGTTTCATAGTGCAAGAACCCAAGGGATAGAGCCCCGCATCAATGGCGAAGTTGTTGCGCGACAGGCGGACAAAGTGGCGCACCACCTGAGGTTCCGACAATCCGGGCAAGCCGATGGGTGCCTCCCGCTCAAGTCCGCCGATGCGGTTCGACACATCAGGTGGTGTGGGCAGATCTACGCCGCAACGACCCGGACTATCCAATTCAAATATCAACGGCTCGACTAAATCCAGCCCACGATGTCCACTAGCAGTTTGAAAATTACGCTGATCGAACATCACAACACCTCTCGTAGGCCGCTAATCAACGCAACAACATCGTCATCAGAATTCGTTTCCGTAACGGCAACCAGCAGTAGGTTTCCCATTGCCGGATCACCAGGATATAGCCGGCTTACTGGTACGCCGGCCATGATGCCGCGGCGCACCAAGTCGTCGACCACGGCCACCGCAGTGCGGGAAAGCCTGATAGTAAATTCGTTGAAGAACACGTCATTAAGAACTTCCACACCATCGACGTCCGCCAGAAGATTGGCAAGATAGTTGGCGCGGCCATGGTTGAGCTGCGCCAATTTCCGGAGGCCGGCCTCACCCAACAGAGCCAGGTGAATGCAAAATGCGAGGCAACATAAACCTGAATTGGTACATATATTTGAAGTCGCCTTTTCTCGGCGGATATGCTGTTCACGGGTAGACAATGTGAGCACATAGCCGCGCTTACCGGTCTGGTCTGCGGTTTCACCGCACAGGCGGCCGGGCATCTGGCGGACAAATTTCTGGCGCGTGGCGAACAATCCTAGATAAGGCCCACCAAAGTTCAGAGCGTTGCCGATGGACTGTCCTTCGCCCACAACGATGTCTGCACCCATTTCCCCAGGCGACGTCACCAAGCCCAGTGAGACCACTTCTGTCACAACGGCAATCAGCAAGGCACCCATTTCATGGGCGGCATTAGCTAAAGGGGCGAGATCGTGCAAACGGCCAAATAAATCCGGGTTCTGCACCACGACGCAGGCGGTGCTGTCATCGATCAAGCTAGCAAGATTTTCCTTCGCCAGTGCATTGGGCTGACGCGCATCTACCTCAAAGTCGATGAATTGGGTGACCGTATTCGTGGTATCGCGGTAGTGTGGATGCAAGCCGCCACACAGTATGGCCTTCTTCCGTTTGGTTACGCGATGGGCCATCAACACAGCCTCGGCACAGGCAGAGGCGCCGTCATACATGGAAGAATTAGCAACTTCCATCCCCGTCAGCATAGCCACCTGGGTCTGAAATTCGTAAAGGTATTGCAAAGTGCCTTGACTGACCTCGGGCTGATAGGGGGTATAGGCGGTTAAAAATTCGGACCGTTGGATCAGATGGTCCACCGCGGCCGGCACATGATGACGGTAGGCACCCGCACCCAGGAAGCTCGCTGCATCTCCCGTCGCCAGATTCCGGGCCGCCATCGCCCCAAGTATTTTTTCCACCGCCATCTCGCCCACGTGCCCCGGCAAATCGAGCGCTTCTGTTAAAATTGCCTGCGGCGGGACATCGCTAAATAATTCGTTAACGTCCTTGATCCCTATCGTCGCCAGCATTGTCTGCCGGTCGGCATCGGTATGTGGCAGGTAACGCATCAACTCTGCCCTACGATCAGGTTAGCGTAGACGTCTCCATCCAATAGCTTCTGCAACTCAGTCGCATCACTAATCCGAAGCTTAAAAAACCAGCCCTCGCCCATAGCGTCCTCGTTCACCTGAGCTGGGTTATCTGCTAAGTCCTCGTTTGCTTCGATCACCTCACCACTGACGGGAGCGTAGATCTCGGAGGCCGCCTTGACGGATTCGACCACGGCGATCTCGTCGTTTTGAGCGACTTGCCGGCCGATTTCGGGCAATTCCACATACACAATGTCACCCAACTGCTCTTGGGCGAACTCGGTGATACCGCAAGTGCCAATACCACCTTCAACCTCCAGCCATTCGTGCTCCTCGGTGTAATAAATCGTACTCATTATGTCCTCTCCTCTAGCCCCTGAAATACCCAGCCGAGACAAATGGCAGGGCCGCCACTCGCGCGGGTAAAGTCTTTCCCCGTACCTCCAGACCTAATTCCGAATCGATATTCATGTGGCTCGCCGCCACATAGCCCATGGCGACCGGGCCACCAACTGTGGGCCCAAACCCGCCCGAAGTGATCCGGCCGATTACGGCACCGTCTTCGGCAACAACCTCTGCGCCTTCGCGAGCCGAGGCGCGCCCCTCGGGCAAGATGCCTACGCGCTTGCGTGTAACCCCGTCGCGAATTTGTTTTTGAATGATGCTATCGCCCGGAAAACCACCTTCCTTTCGCCGACGTTTTTGGATGGACCAGATCAACCCCGCCTCTACCGGCGTGGTATCGATATTGATGTCATGGCCGTGCAGGCATAGTCCTGCTTCCAGTCGCAGGGAATCCCGAGCTCCAAGGCCGATGGGAGCAACCTCCTCCTCGGTCAGCAACAGCCGTGCGACAGTTTCGGCGTGCTCGCCCGCCATAGAGATCTCGAAGCCGTCCTCGCCGGTATATCCGGAGCGGGAGACGTGACAAGCTACACCGCCTATGACGGCCGGTGCGCATGTCATAAATACGAGTTCTTCGCTACCCGGCGCCAAACGCGCCATAACATCGCCAGCGCCTGGCCCCTGCAAGGCCAGCAAGGCATCACCAGTTCGATGTTCAATATCGATACCGGTCGGTAGGTTGGCCCGAATATGCGCAAGATCACCATCCTTGTTGGCGCCGTTGACAACTAAGAACAGATAATCACCGGCATTGGTGATGATCAGGTCATCGATGATGCCACCCTGGTCATTGGTCAATTGGCTGTACCGCATGGCGCCGGGCTCCAGGTTTTCCACATCTGCGGGCACCAGACTTTCCAGGGCCTCGGCCTTGCCGCATCCATATAGACGAATTTGGCCCATGTGCGAGACATCGAACAGACCGGCTCGGGCGCGGGTATGTTTATGTTCACCCAGCACACCAAGGCGAAAGTTTACCGCCATTTCGTACCCGGCGAAGGGCACCATCTTAGCCCCCAGCTCTACCTGGAAGGCGTGCAGAGGCGTAGTTTTCAACACTTCGTCAAATCGCGGATTATTCATCCGGTTCTCCAACAGATTCCATCGCGGCACCCGAATGTGTCGCCACTGCCCCCAATCTGTCGTCTGACCTGAGAGAGTTCGCCGCGCCGAAAACCTCAGCGAAGCCTTGCCCCTTCGGTGCGGCGCGGTTTCTACTTCGAATAATTATCCGATGCGTCCGTGGTCGCGCCGTCTTTCCAGAGTGACATCTCCCCGCGGTCCCTGGGCCTGAGAGTTTGCGGGGTGCTTGCTCCTTCGGCGCCGGCTAATTCTAGAATTTCCGGTCTCTCCCGCGGGGTTCATCTGTCTGGCCACCCTCATCGGCACCACATACCGAATTAGGATGTTGCTTCGATGATAGGTAGCTGGCGCGGGGAGTCAACGCCGCATTGGCGAAATCAACAAAGACTGGCAATTCGGCAGGGCAGACGCTGGCCCATCAGCTTCACTGGCCGCGATTTTGCTTCAACTGGTGTTTGGTCAATTGTAAACCGACAATAACCTCATAGCCTGCGCCTGCTTCGCCCTTCTTCAGGTACATAATCTGCTCTATCTCCTCGCGCACGCCGGCACGACGGCGACCGTCGCGGAATTCCAACTCCGAGACAAAGGTCTTCTTAGCAATAATATTCTGGTCGTTGTCGATAATGGCTACAAAAAATGGCACCTGGGCAGCGACACCTTTCGCGGCCGGGCCCTTTTGCGCGACGATGTCAATCACCGCCTCCACCCGCACTCGATTATCCAGATATTTGCAAGAGGATTTGATATCCAACACTTTGGCTTCGTACCGTACATCAGTCAGATCACGGCCGGGCCCTTCGCGGTAGCGGATCATTTTTTCGGCTTTGTTCAGTAAAGAAACGCGAGGGCAGATCTTGATTTCTCCCGGTGCCAAGAAGCCGCAAGCCGCCAACAACAGCCCACCACCAGCTATAAGCACGATAAGCCCCACGACTTTGCTAATTGATGTTTTGTTTTTCATAATTAATCGCCATTCAATCACGGACGATTTGTACCAGAGCCTATTCAGTATATATAGAGCCATTGGACATTTGGTTCGGTGTCATGAGCAAACTACAAATTACAATTCTTCTGGCCGCCCCACGGGGTTTTTGCGCCGGGGTCGATCGGGCTATTCAAATTGTGGAACTGGCTCTGGAACACTATGGCAAACCCATCTACGTGCGCCACGAGATCGTCCACAACCGTTATGTTGTCGAAGGGCTGGAGCGACGCGGCGCTGTTTTTGTCGATGAATTGGACGAGGTACCTGATGGCGGCCGAGTGATCTTCTCAGCACATGGTGTAGCCAAATCCGTGCCAGAGGCGGCAAATCGCCGCGGCTTACAATATCTGGACGCCACCTGCCCCTTGGTGACCAAAGTACACCGGGAGGCAGAGCGTCACCACGCCAAGGGGCGGCATGTTGTCATGCTGGGTCACGAGGGCCATCCGGAAGCTGTGGGCACGATGGGCCAGTTACCTGAAGGAGAGATCACACTTTTGCAAACGGCGGCGGACGCGGAGACGTTTGAACCACCCCAGGGTGCCCAAGTAGCCTATATCACCCAGACCACGTTATCGCTAGACGACACAGAGGCGGCCGTGAATGTTCTGGAAAAACGATTTTCTAACTTGGCCGGCCCGCACAAGGGGAACATCTGTTACGCCACCACCAACCGGCAAGCGGCAGTGAAGGCCATAGCC
>CAXGCE010000197.1:0-4897 GCA_964007795.1 uncultured Alphaproteobacteria bacterium
ACTACATTCTGATTGGCTTTCGCCCGTTTTCCTATAGTCCAAAATGCCTATACAGCTAAAAGGAATAGCAAAATGAGTTTGCTTAAGAGCCTGTCACGGGAAGGCTTAGAAAAAATGGCCGCCACCAGCGCCGAAGCTCAACGATGCTACGGGGCGCTTGGAGAGCCTCCGCCAACGTTGTCAGCGAAGTGTCAGCCAATTAGGTCAGGTCATTTAAATGGAATGGTGTAGTGGATGCACGAGCGCAAAGCCATGACCGAGATGTTATGGAGGACAGGGTTTTTGCGGTTACCTCGCAAATCACCCTGGACATCAAGCGCCAGATCAAGCAAATCAATAAGGCTATAGAAAAGTTCGCATAACAGGGGATTAGGGATGGAAAAAGTTGTCAAAACGGATGCAGAGTGGCGGACGCAACTAACGGATGAGCAATTTTATGTGACCCGGCAAAAGGGCACGGAGCGTCCCTTTAGCGACGGCTACAACTCCTGTTACGACGCCGGCATCTATACCTGTATTTGTTGCGGGCTGGAGCTGTTTTCCTCCAAGGCGAAATTTGATTCCGGCACTGGCTGGCCCAGCTTTCACACACCCCTTATCTCCGAACATATCGCAGAGGAGGCAGACAATTCCCTGTTCATGCGGCGAACAGAAGTATTGTGCGCCTGTTGCAATTCCCATTTGGGCCACGTGTTTCCCGACGGGCCTGCGCCGACCGGCCTGCGCTATTGTCTAAATTCTGCGTCCCTCGATCTGAAGACGTCCGAAGACTAAGGACTGTCCGGACATGAGTTCCACGACTCCCTTGATCCGCGCCGTCTTGTGGGATTTCGGCGGGGTCTTTACCACTTCGCCCTTTGTAGCCTTCACCCGTTATGAAGAGGCCAATGGCCTGCCCAAAGATTTTATCCGTTCGGTGAACGCCCATAACTCGGACAACAACGCCTGGGCCTTGATGGAGCGGAACGAAATTACGCGCGAGGAATTCGGCGAATTGTTCGAGGCCGAAACCCATGCTGCGGGCCATGCGGTCCACGGTGGCGACATTCTGCCCCTGCTGTCTGGCGACATACGGCCGGAAATGGTCACGGCGTTGAAGATTGTCGCCAAGTCGTACAAAACTGCGTGCCTGACCAATAACATGCGCACAGGACACGGCCCCACCATGAGCCAAAATTCCAGCAAAGCGGCCCGCATTGCTGAGGTTATGGCGATCTTTGAACACATCATCGAATCCAGTCAGACCGGCACCCGCAAGCCAGAACTAGAATTTTATAAAATCGCGTGTGAAAAGCTGGAGATCCAGCCGTCCGAAGCGGTCTTCCTGGATGATTTGGGCGTCAACCTGAAGCCGGCACGCGCCATGGGTATGACAACCATTAAGGTGGTGGGACCGGACCAAGCCATCGCGGATTTAGAAGCCGTGTTGGGGATTTCGCTACGTGCCTGAAGCCCCAGCTGTGTCGCCCTTATTTAAGCAATAGTCTAATCCAACAACGTCAGGCGTGGGCCAGAATTTCACGAGAATGGAAAATTTGGCTCAAATATAATTTTCTACGTTCCAACGACGATAAAACAAACCCTTCACGGACCGGATCTATGCTCCCGGTGACGGGTTCTAAATCACCAATTTCCCCGCCTGGATATGGCTGCTGAAAGTGAAAAGACCAGACCGGAAGGAACTCTAGTCGAGGGCAGGATCTGCCTTGGCGGAGCCGCTGTAATTTTAGTCTGACCTTGGTGCGCGCATGAGAAGTCTATTAATCGTCAGCGCCGTGTTTGCAGGTAAAGTCGCGGATGGCGCCAGAGACATCACAGCTACCTTCGCCCAATCTTCGCGTCTTGCCCCTTATCGCGGCGCAGACAGTGCTAATGCCAATTCTGCCTATCTCGCGGCCAAGTGCCTGAAACAGGCGCCATTACCCCCTGTTACCTAGAGAATGAATTTGGATAAATCGGCGTTTTTGGCCAGGTCGCCCATATTGTCGCCAACATAGGCAGCATCGATGACGACGGTTTCACCGGGACGGTCGGTAGCCGTAAAGCTGATCTCGTCTAGGACACGTTCCAAAATTGTGTGCAGGCGCCGGGCGCCGATGTTCTCAACGTTTTGATTTACCTCAGCCGCCACGGCAGCGATTTCGTCGATGGCATCGTCGGTAAATTCCAGCGTGACGCCTTCGGTCTCCATCAGAGCAATATATTGCTTAATTAGCGAGGTTTCCGGCTCCAGCAAAATTCGTTTGAAATCATCCACGTCCAGGGCAGATAGCTCCACGCGGATTGGCAGACGGCCTTGAAGCTCCGGCAACATATCCGACGGTTTCGCCAGATGGAACGCGCCCGAGGCAATAAACAGTACATGGTCAGTTTTTATAGCACCGTATTTCGTGGACACGGTAGTACCTTCCAGGAGAGGTAGTAAATCCCGCTGTACGCCCTCGCGGCTAACTTCACCGCCCAACCGTTCCGAGCGGGTGGTCACCTTGTCGATTTCATCCAGAAAGACAATGCCATTTTCCTCTACCGCACGCATCGCGTCGCGGACCAAGGATTCCTCGTCCAGAAGCTTATCAGATTCCTCAGCGATCAGGACATCGTAAGATTCCGCCACAGTCAGACGGCGGTGCTTGGTGCGCTCACCGCCCAGGGCCTTTCCCAGCATATCATTCAAATTGATCATACCCATCTGGGCGCCCGGCACACCGGGAACCTCGAATGTGGGCAACCCACCGCCGGCATCGGTCAGGTCCAGTTCAATTTCCTTATCGGCCAATTCGCCGTCGCGCAGTTTCTTGCGGAAGGTGTCGCGGGTGCTTTGCGAAGCAGTATCGCCCACCAGGGCATCCAGGACCCGTTCCTCTGCCGCCAGTTCCGCCTTAGCTTGTACTGCTTCCCGGCGTTTTTCGCGCATCATGGTCAGGGCGATTTCTACCAGGTCACGGACGATTTGTTCAACATCCCGGCCCACATAGCCTACTTCGGTGAACTTCGTCGCCTCTACCTTGACAAAAGGCGCGTCTGCCAATCGCGCTAGGCGGCGGGAAATTTCTGTTTTACCCACGCCTGTGGGCCCTATCATCAAGATGTTTTTCGGCATCACCTCTTCCCGCATAGCCCCATCCAGTTGCATACGGCGCCAGCGGTTACGCAGGGCAATGGCCACAGCTCGCTTCGCTTCGCCCTGGCCGACAATATAGCGGTCCAGCTCGGATACAATTTCCCGCGGGCTGAATTCGGTCATGCGCTATCCTCGGGCTTTAGGGATTCGACGGTCAGATTTTCGTTGGTATAAACGCAGATGCCAGCGGCGATCTGCATAGCGCGGCGGGCAATGTCCTCGGCGCCCATGTCATCCTGGTCTATCAGAGCTCGGGCTGCCGCGAGGGCGAATGAGCCACCGGAACCGATGCCGATAAGGCCATCTTCGGGCTCCAGAACGTCGCCGGTACCGGTCAGAACCAAGGAGGTATTGATGTCGGAAACCGCCATCATAGCCTCCAAACGGCGCAAATACCGGTCCGTGCGCCAATCTTTGGCCATTTCCACGGCCGCTCGGGTCAGGTTACCGGGGTGCTGTTCCAACTTGCCCTCCAAGCGTTCGAACAGAGTAAAAGCGTCCGCCGTCGCGCCAGCGAAACCGGCAACAATTTTACCGCCCTGACCAAGACGTCGTACTTTCCGGGCATTAGCCTTGATTACTGTTTGACCGAGGCTAACTTGGCCGTCGCCTACTATGACCACCTCTTCACCCTTGCGCACGCACAATATCGTCGTGCCGTACCAAATATCGTTATTCGTATGTTCCAAATTCCGGTTCCTTTCAACGCGAACCCATCATGTATGGTGAATCAGCCAGCTATTCAAGCACCACTGGCTAACATGGTAGCATCCTGGTATACCGCGCCTGCCAATCATCGAGGAGCAGGGTCATGCGCCAGGCAAAAGTAGACCGGAACACGACGGAAACTCAAATTTCTGTTGAAGTGAATCTCGACGGCACGGGTGTCTATGAAATCTATACGGGGCTCGGGTTCCTGGATCATATGCTGGAGCAATTATCCCGTCACAGCCTGATGGATCTAACTGTGAAGGCAAAGGGTGACTTGCACATCGACGGCCATCACACCACCGAGGACACAGGGCTGGCAATCGGCCAGGCGATCCACAACGCCCTGGGCAACCGCGCGGGCATCATGCGTTACGGCAGTGCTCTGACGCCCATGGACGAGACCCTGACCCGTGTTGCACTGGATCTTTCAAATCGCCCTTATCTAATCTGGAAGGTCAAATTCAGCCGGCCTAAACTGGGTGATATGGACACGGAACTGTTCCGAGAATGGTTCCAGGCCCTGGCTCAGGCCGCGGGTATTACCTTGCATGTGGAAGTTCTATACGGCGAGAACAATCATCACATGATCGAAAGCTGCTTCAAGGCCCTGGCTTGCAGTTTGCGGCAAGCGTTCGAAATCGATCCGCGCCGGGCAGATGCGGTGCCCTCCACAAAGGGCGTGTTGGGCCGCAGCATCTAGAGCCATGCGTCATTATACGGTTCAGCAGAGGCAGGACTGGGATACGGGCACCGATCCGGACGTAGTCTTGATCAAGGAAGGGTTCTGCTGGCCAGTATTTTTCGTGCCTCTATTATGGCTGATTTACCACCTGCAGTTCTTGGGTTTGTTAGCGTACCTGTCAGCGACCGCCATTTTGTCTGCGGCAGTCAAATATACCGGAATGGAACCCTTGCTCGGACTGTTATTGTCGGTTGTCCTATCACTGTTGGTTGCCTCCCTCGCCAATGATTGGCGCCGTTGGCGTCTGACCGCTAAAGGTTATGAACTGGTTGCAATCGCCGCCGCCGACAACCTGCGCCAGGCCGAAACAAAAATTTTCCATT
>CAXGCE010000198.1:0-4895 GCA_964007795.1 uncultured Alphaproteobacteria bacterium
AACTCTCTTGATGTCACAGATCGGGCCATTGCCAAGGTTGGTGCCCACACGATCCTGGCGGAGGCCTTGCATAACAAGCTGGCGGAAATCGGTGGTGTGCCGGGCCAGTTCAAGGGCGAGATGGACAACACTATCGACCGCGCCGTTGCTTTTGCCGAACAAGTCGCCTTGACTTGCAACGAACCCATGGCGCGCAAGGCGGCCGATGCCCTGTATCACATTACCACTGCAGTGCTGCTGGCTTCAGAAGGAACTCGCCTGGGTGAAATGGGCGAGGATGCCCGGCGTCTAATCCTTGCCCGTATGGTCATAGACCACCGTCTGCGCGCCAGCGATCCCTTATCCATCGAGGATGACAACGAAGCCGCCATCGCGACCTTGTTAAGCGAGGACAAGGTGGACTTGGCCACGGCCCAAGTTTTGGTTGCGGCCTGAGACTTTGTACCGTCTCCTGTTACGCTGGGTGGGAAGGAACATACCTACTGCCGCGCCCAAGGCTTGATGTTGCTGGCGACGCAATTTTCTGTTGGCACAGTGATTACCTGCAACATTGCGCCAACCGTTTTGACCCTAAATCTTCATATTCTAAACACTTGCCGCGTTGATCGACTAGGCAATGCCGTAGTCTGTGTACGCGCCTTTGAACTGCATTGCTTCTTCTCATTGGCCGCGACTTCGATGATTTTCTGTTAACTTGGTTGGGTTTGTTAAATTATTGCCGATGGTCACCAATTTCGATGTCGCGGGTCTCGATTTGGCCTAGTTGAAGCCTTCGATCCTGTCCAATAGGAACGGTGCGAGCATTTCAGGTGTTTGGCCGCTAGTAATCAGGTCGGCCATTAGGCTGCCGATAGACGGGGCTAGGGAAATTCCACTGTGTGTAGCGACAACGTACAGGCCCTTGGAACCGGGCAGGGGCCCTGCCAGACTTTGGCCGTCCTTGGGGTAGGGGCGGACACCAACTGTTAATGCGCAATCGTCCAAACAGGCCCGGCCTGGGAAGCGGGGTATGACATCTTTGGCTCGGTCGAGCAGAATGCTGGCCACGTTATGCAAATGCTTTGGTGAAGAGTCCGGTTCCACCATGCCGTCCGTATCGTCCGCGCCAATTTTCAAGCCACCATCGAAGTCTGGTAGTATATGGATGTCGATCCCGGACGTGAGATAGACTACATGGCGAACCAGCTGGTGTGGCGCCGTGCTCGGGGTTCGAACCAATAGGCCAGGCACGCGATTGATGGGAAAGCGCGCGGCGAAAGCATCGTATCCTGTCAACTCGCTCAGGACCTCAGGCGTGTTGGGGCCGGCGGCGATAAGAACATGCTCCGTATGCAGAATGCCTTGCCCCGTTTCCAGTCCCAGTATTTGCCCATCGTCCCGTGCCCGCAGTCCCTCGGCTGTGCAATTTTCGAATATTGAGCCACCCGATGCGCGGACTTGCGCAGCCAAAAATTGGACGAAATGCGGCGCATTCAGACAGTGATCCCCCATGGCATAAAGCGCCTCGGCATCATCGTGCAGGTTCAAATGGGGTTCCATGGCGCGCAATGCGGTACGATCCACCCAGGCGGACGGATAGCCGAATGTGCCCAAGATGCGGGCTTGATCCTTGACGATGGCATGGCCGGTCGCATCGCTTGAGCGCACGATATTCAGGGATCCGGATGGATTCAAGCCTAGTTCCGCCTCACCAAACTCCTCAGCCAATTCGCAGTAGGCTGCCAAACCACGGGCATTCAGACGATGATAGTTTTCATCTGTTGTTTTTGATGTTCCGTTTATCCAGGCGAAACTCTTGGATGTGGTGCCACAGGCCAGGCTGTCCCGTTCCACCACCGCCACTTTCATACCTTTGCGCGCCAGATAGAAGGCTGATGTACAACCAACCACCCCGCCGCCGACTACAACAGCATCATAAATTAAGTCACTCATGCCTAAATTCCGTAACTTGCCGCCGTAAGTCTAGCAGCCCGTGTTAGGGTCGCGCCATGGCTACTTCCCTGCATAATGCCCGGCGGAACAACGTTATCATCAGTCTGCATGCAAGTGGTACGGCCAGAGTATTGGAACTGAGTTGTTACGCTGGACCCTTGAACCCGGAATAGGCCGGTCGCCGTGGTTATGAAATCAAATTCTGGCGCTGGGTTGGATCCACCAGTCATTGGATGCGCCGGGTCAAATCGCGGTGTTCGATGTCCGGGTCCTTGACGCCTGGTGCCTTCACGCCGCAAGCTTTGTAAAAGTTAATTTAGGGAGGGAATGCAATGGAATTGAATGAAGTAATGCGAACCACCTTCTCGGCCCGGGATTATACGGGCGAGGAACTACCCGACGATCTGATCTACGATTTAATTGAGAACGCCCGTTTCGCGCCTTCAGGTGGAAATCGCCAAGGTAACCGGGTCATCGTCGTGCGCAATCAGGCGACCCGCGATGGCCTGTCCAAGCTGGCTGAACCGGCGGCAAAGCGCTACGTGGCCCAAATTAAGGCTGGAGAAAGCCCATGGAACGCTGTCACTCCAACGTCAGTTACGGCGGAGGAAATTGAGGCCACGCCGCCAGCACCGCTGTTGGTCAACTCGTTCAAGGAAGCCTCAGTTGTTCTAGTCTTTGTTGTTGATCTGCGGGTCGTTGCCTCCATGGATCAGGACCTGGATCGCATTGGCGTCATATCCGGCGCCTCCATCTACCCGTTTGTTTGGAACGTCCTGTTGGGTGCCCGTCAGGCTGGGTTCGGCGGCACCATTACCACTCTGGCGGCGGCACGGGAGGGTGACGTGCAGGCCTTATTAAATATTCCCAAGGAGTTTGCCGTCGCTGCGGTCGTGCCGTTGGGTAAACCAGTTAAACAGTTAACCAAGCTGAAACGTAGGCCGGTGGAGGAAATTGCCTCCATGGGCCATTTCGATGGCCCGCCCTTGATAAAGGGCGGTTAGACGTGGCCAATCCGGATATCTCCTTGGCCAATGTACATGAGTATGTCGGGCAGGAGATCGGTCAGACTGACTGGCTGGACATTGACCAGATGCAGGTCAACATCTTCGGTGAAGTGACCCGCTGGCCGACCTGGATGCACAATGATCGGGACCGCGCAGCACTCGAAAGTCCCTATGGTGGCACCATCATACATGGTTTCTTTCTGGTGAGTTTGGTCACTTATTTCGTCCGCACCGGCGGTGTCAATCCGGCCGATGGGGCCTATTCCCTGAACTACGGTATGGATAAGGTGCGTATTCTTGAACCCGTGGTAATCGGTGACGGTATCCGCGTGCGGGACCGGATCGCATTAATGGATGTCAAGGATAAGGGGGGTGGAAAGCGGCTACTTAAAACCGCGCACCGGATTGAAGTCGATGGGTTGTCGAAAATTGCTGCTTATGTTGAATATCTGAACCTGTGGCTCCCGAAACAGAACTGAAAGGTAATGCTATGACCGCCTCACCAGAGCTACAACGTCAAATGTTGCGCCGGATGCAGACCATTCGCCGCTTTGAGGAGCGTGCCTCGGATGACTATCATTCGGGCGATATCTATGGGGTTGTACATTGTTACATTGGCGAGGAGGCCGTTGCCGTCGGTGTCTGTTCCGCTCTTAGGGGTGAAGACCAGATCATTTCAAACCATCGTGGCCATGGACATTGTATAGCCAAGGGCGCTGACCTAAATCGCATGATGGCGGAGTTGTATGGCCGTCAAGATGGCTTTTGCAAAGGCAAGGGTGGCAGCATGCATATCGCAGATTTCTCAATTGGCATGCTGGGTGCTAACGGTATTGTGGGTGGTGGAATTTCGATCATTACCGGCGCCGGACTGGCGGCGCAGATGGAGGGCAGTGACAGTGTCGCAGTTGGCTTTTTTGGCGATGGAGCGTCTAACGCTGGTTCCTTCCACGAATCCCTGAATATCGCTTCTCGTTGGAAACTGCCGGTGGTTTATGTTTGCGAGCATAATTCATGGGCTGCAAATACCTCAGCTAAGATGACCCATTCCCAGGATGATGTGGCCGATCGGGGTTCCAGCTACGGCATGCCGGGGATTGTGGTCGACGGCAATGATGTTCTTGCCGTCTACGATGCGGCCTGCGAGGCTGTGGCCCGGGCCCGTGCCGGAGACGGGCCAACGTTGCTGGAGTGTAAGACTTACCGTCATCGGGCCCACACGGAACGACTAGGCGCTGTCGACCCAAGGCCGGAAGCAGAGGTTGCCGCCTGGATAGAACGTGATCCAATTACCCTATTAATCGACCACCTAAAGCGGCAACAGGGTCAGTACAGTGACGAGGAATTTCAGGCCATGGATGATGAGATTTTAGCTGAAATTAAGGCTTCAGTGACCTACGCTAAGGCTAGTCCGTTTCCCGAACCAGATGCGGCCCTAGATGATGTCTTTGCGGATTAAGGGAGGGAATTATGAGCATGCGAGAGATTTCATACGCCCATGCCGGAATGGAGGCCCTGGCCGAGGAGTTGCGCCGGGACCCCAAGACTATTCATTTGGCCACGGATGCGCCACCTTCCTTGGTGCAGGAATTCGGAGAAGCGCGCGTTCGCGCTACACCGATCACCGAGAATGCCTTCTCCGGCATCGCGATAGGTGCGGCGGGATCGGGAATGCGGCCCATTGTTAATTGGCACATGGTCACCTTCTGTTTTGTTGCCATGGATCAGATCGTCAATCAGGCTAGCAAGATCCATTATATGTTTGGTGGACAGCAGGCTTTTCCCATTACCTTCCGATCCTCGGTAGGCGGCGGCACCGGTCTGGCAGCGCAGCATTCACAAAGCCCCTATTCCATGTTCATGAACCTGGCCGGATTGAAAATGATCCTCCCCTCCACGCCCTACGACATGAAGGGCTTGCTGAAGTCAGCGATCCGCGACAACAACCCAGTGCTT
>CAXGCE010000199.1:0-4881 GCA_964007795.1 uncultured Alphaproteobacteria bacterium
TTTGTTAGACGGGGCCGCGTCGGGCAATTTGTGCATTCTGGACAGCTGGCCAGGGCAAATGCGCACTGTCTATGGTAACCATCAACGGTTCATCGAGACCTATTTCGCCACCTACCCTGGAATGTATTTTACTGGCGATGGCTGCCGCCGGGATGATGACGGCTACTACTGGATCACCGGCCGGGTGGATGACGTGATCAACGTTTCAGGCCACCGTATGGGCACAGCGGAAGTGGAAAGTTCACTCGTCGGACACCAAGACGTTGCTGAAGCTGCCGTGGTGGGCTATCCCCATGAAATCAAGGGCCAAGGCATCTATGCCTACGTCACATTGAACGCCGGGCTGGAAGGCAGTGAAGGCCTGCGCCAAGAATTAGTTCAGTGGGTGCGAAAGGATATCGGCCCTATCGCCTCTCCTGATTTAATCCAATTTGCACCTGGTTTGCCAAAAACCCGCTCTGGCAAGATCATGCGTCGCATCCTGCGCAAGATCGCAGAGGATGATTTTTCAAATCTAGGGGACACCTCGACACTCGCTGAACCCGCCGTAGTCGACGATCTAATCCAAAATCGGCAGAACGGTTAGAGAAAAACTGATGGCGTTAAAACTAGGCCTAATGACGGGGTATTGGGGCGCGCAGCCGCCCAAAAATTTGATCGACTTGGCGCAACGTGCCGAATCCCTTGGTTATTGTGGCTTTTTTACTGCTGAAGCCTACGGCTCCGACGCCTTGACACCCCTTGCCTGGGTCGGCGCTCATACCAAAAAAATTAAGCTGGGTACAGCCATCGTGCAAATTTCGGCCCGCACGCCCACGGCGACAGCTATGCATGCTCTGACATTGGATCATCTTTCCGAAGGCCGATTGATCTTAGGCCTGGGCGTATCTGGACCCCAGGTCGTGGAAGGCTGGTACGGCCAACCCTTCGCCAAGCCGCTGGCGCGCACTCGAGAATATATCGATATCGTCCGCCAGGTGTTGGCGCGGAAGCATCCGGTTACCGGCGCGGGACCCCATTATACTATCCCCTACCCAGGGGATGCACCTGGGTCCTGGGGCTTGGGCAAACCACTTAAGCCGATTACACATCCGCTGCGCCCGGATATTCCCATTTACCTTGGCGCCGAAGGCCCAAAAAACGTGGCCATGGCGGCGGAAATTTGCGACGGCTGGTTTCCACTCTATTACTCCCCTGATCGCGAAGATGTCTATGCCGAAGCCATCGCCAACCGACCCGAAAACTTTGAAATCATGTATCCTATGAAAGTGCAGATCACAGATGATCTAGATGCCGGCCGCTTAGAGATTAAAAAAGATTTAGCCCTGTATGTTGGCGGGATGGGAGCAAAGGACCGCAATTTTCATAATGAACTAGTAGTTCGCCTCGGTTATGGGGAGGCTGCAGCCAAAATTCAGGATTTATATCTAGACGGCAAGAAAGCCCAAGCAGTAGCCGCCGTGCCTGACGAATTGGTTGACGATATAGCACTAGTTGGACCCAAAGATCGTATTAAACAACGCCTTGCCGCCTGGGATGACAGCGCCGTTACCTCTCTTTTGGTCTGGCCCAAGACCAACGAGGACCTGTATACATTCGCAGAATTGGTCTTAGGTTAGGATACAGTCATGCTTGGAATTAGGGCCCTGACGTTCGATACGGGAGGTACCATACTAGATTGGCACACAGGTATCTCTCGCCCCCTGGCCAAAGTTGGCGTCCGCCACGGTCTGGAGCGCGATTGGGGGGCAATCACCAACGACTATCGTGCTAGTTCGCTCAAGGCAATGATTAACGCGGGAGCAGAGGCACCCGCGACTTTCAATATCGACGACGTGCACCGACAGCAGTTGGACGAATTAATCACCAAATATGGCTTGGACGCTTTCACAGTCGAAGACCGCCAGGCCATCTGGTATGCTTGGCACCAGCTCGATTGCTGGCCTGATTTTCCTACCACATTGACCCAGCTTCGTGAAAAATTCGTCGTCGCCTCGTTCACTATCCTGTCCGTTTCTTTGATTGTGGATACCGCGAAGCGCAACGGCCTGTCCTGGGATGCAGTGATCTCGTGCGAAATGATAGGTACCTACAAAACCCAGCCGAAAGCTTATGAACAATGCGCTCGATGGCTGGCACTAGATCCAGGTGAAATCCTTATGGTGGCCTGCCACAATTTTGATCTGAACGCTGCCCGTGCCGTGGGGTTCAAAACAGCCTTCGTCTACCGACCTAAGGAATGGGGTGCCGCCGGGCCCCCCGACCCCGAGCCGGATCCCCATCATGACATCATCGCCGATGATTTCCCCGATATGGCGCGGCAATTGGGCTTTGCGCCATCTATAGCTGAATCGAACTGACATGGCCTCAGATGACACGATATTAGATTTCTGATGGCCCGATGGCGCGTCTAAAAATCGGGTTGCTGGGAGGTTCCTTCAATCCGGCTCATACCGGACACCGGCATATATCCTTGCTTGCGTTGAAGCAATTGCAGCTGGACCAGGTTTGGTGGCTAGTTTCGCCTCAGAACCCGCTAAAACCCCACAGCAACATGTCGCCGTTTGAAGAACGTCTGGCTGGCGCGTGGACAATAGCCCGCCATCCACACATTCGGGTCAGCGACATAGAAAGGCGGTTGGGAACTCGGTACACCCTAGACACATTGGCGGTCTTGCGTCGCCGCTGGCCGGATTACCGGTTTGTCTGGCTGATGGGTGCCGATAATCTTGTACAGCTGCCACGTTGGCGGCGCTGGCGCGAAATCGTCCAAGCTGTGCCCATAGCCATCTTTAACCGAGAAGGAGCCGGCCATCGCGCACTTGCAGGCGCAGCGGCGACAGTCTTTGCTAGGAGCCGGGAGCAACGGCCTGTGAATTTACCCCTAACCCAGGCTCCTGCTTGGTGTTTTCTCTTTTCCCGCCAACACAGCGCCTCTAGCACGGCGATTCGCGAAAGCCGGGAAACATCCCGAAAGTGACATGACTTTTGGGTAAAATGTTGCCATAATCAAACCACCTTCCGTGAACAGAAATGCAGATATGCAGACCATCTTTAAACTCAGGAGCTATTTGCTATAGCAAGTGAAAGCCAACAGCCAGCGACAGGCAAAGAACTGCTGGCGCTCGTGAATAGTTCTATTGATGACGACAAGGCTGAAGATTTGGTTGTCATCGACTTACACGGCAAGTCATCCATCGCGGATTTTTTTGTGATTGCCTCGGGCCGGTCAGACCGGCATGTTGGCGCCATCGCGGAACATCTACTGCGCCGCGTCAAGAAAATTGGCCTAGGACGTTGCAGAGTCGAAGGCCTAAACAAGCGCGATTGGGTGCTGATTGATCTTGGTGATATCATCGTGCATCTGTTTCGCCCTGAGGTCCGGAAATTCTATAACCTGGAAAAAATGTGGTCCATTGAGATGGCAGAGCCCGAGCGCGCCACCCATTAATCGATGCGGATCACCATCTGCGCCGTCGCGCGCGCACGGAGCGACCCAACTGCAGAAATCTGCCAAACCTACCAAAAGCGCCTACCGTGGGACGTAACTATTCGGGAAGTTGAAGCGCGAAAAAACCTGAAGGGCGATAAACGGCTTGGCGCAGAAGCGCAACTGTTGCGAGATGCCATTCCGAATCGTGCCACCGTGATTGCATTGGATAGAGAGGGCAAGACACTATCTAGCAAAGCCTTCGCGAAACGCCTTGGCGGGTGGCGGGACGAAAACATCGGCGATATAGCTTTCCTAATTGGCGGCGCCGATGGACTACGCCGGGACTTGGTACAAACGGCGCAATTAGTTTTGTCTTTCGGTGATATGACCTGGCCACATTTATTGGCTCGCGCAATGTTGATGGAGCAACTATACCGCGCCCATACAATACTGACCGGGCATCCCTATCATCGAGCTTGATGATTGCGGTTGCATTCGGCAAAACCTGCGCCATATTGGTGTTGAATCAACGGTTAACCACTAGATTTTGAGGATTCGCGTGCAGAACCAGCGTCCCATCGAAGTACAACCCGTCGTGCTTTGTATCCTGGACGGATGGGGCCATCGTACGGAATCCGCTGACAACGGCATCGCCTTGGCCAACACACCGGTTTATGACCGACTTTTACGGGACGAACCGCATGCTCTGCTGGCTACATCGGGCCTAGCAGTGGGTCTGCCAGACGGTCAAATGGGTAACTCGGAAGTAGGTCACCAGAATATCGGTGCCGGGCGTATCGTTATGCAGGATTTGCCGCGCATTGATGCCGCGCTGGCCGACGGCAGTCTGGCCGCTAACCTGCGCCTTGAGCAATTCGTCGAAAGATTGAAAGATGATGGCGGTGCCTGCCATATCATGGGGTTAATCTCGCCCGGCGGGGTGCATTCCCATTCCGACCATATCGTTGCATTAGCCCAAATCATCGCCGGCTCGGGTGTCCAAATCTGGCTGCATTGTTTCATGGACGGCCGGGACACCCCTCCCAAGGACGGCGCCGGTTACATGGAGGAGTTGTTGGCCGGCATCAGTGAATGTGCCGGGATCAGCGTGGCCACAGTCTCAGGCCGCTATTACGCCATGGACCGCGATCAACGCTGGGACCGAGTTTCGAAGGCTTATGATACCATTACGTCCGCCGCGGGGCTAGCGGCCAACGATGGCGTAGCGGCAATTCGCAACTCTTACGAAACTAAAACATTTGATGAGTTCATTCAGCCCACAGTTGTGACGGGCTATGACGGGATGCGTGATGGGGATGGTGTGCTTATGGCGAACTTCCGCGCCGATCGGGTAAGGGAGATCCTTGCTGCCTTGGTTGAGCCGGATTTTAGTGGATTTCAGCGCGGTAAGGTCATTAGATTCGCCGACCGGTTAGGTGTGGTTAGCT
>CAXGCE010000200.1:0-4872 GCA_964007795.1 uncultured Alphaproteobacteria bacterium
AGCCATATTCCACCCTGGCCCCTGCCAAAAATTTTCCGCCTGACCAAGGGCGGAAAACTGTCGGATGGACCGTTCAAGGGCGAGACCATCAATACCCCGTCTATGCTGTGCGTCGAAGATTATTTGGACACCTTGGCCTGGGCCAAATCCGTCGGCGGTTTGCCTGGCTTGATCGAACGGGTCAACCGCAACGCAAATATTATGGAAGGTTGGGTTCGGCAAACCGCATGGGTCGACTACGTGGCCCGTGAAGACGCCAACCGCTCCACCACGTCCGTGTGTCTGTCTATTGTAGACGACTGGTTTACTAAGCTATCGATTGAAGAGGGCCGTGTCGTCGGCAAGCGGTTGGAGGAAATTTTGGCAGTCGAAGGCGCAGCCTATGATATTGGTGGCCATAGGGATGCACCAACAGGTTTGCGAATTTGGTGTGGCGCTACGGTAGAATCATCCGATTTGGAAGCCTTGCTGCCTTGGCTTGATTGGGCCTACAACGAAGTGAAGGCAACCCATTCTCCTGTAGCCTTGCCTTAAAGCCAAGGGCACCTGAATACCATGATAAAAGTACTGATTTCCGACAAGATGAGCCCCCGCGCGGCTGAAGTATTTCGCGAGCGTGGAGTTGAGGTGGATGAGAAGCCTGGTCTCTCGCCTGAGTTCTTGGCACAGATCATCGGTGACTACGACGGCTTAGCAATCCGCTCCGCCACTGCAGTGACAGCGGAAATTCTAGCTGCGGCCAAAGGTCGGCTGAAAGTTATCGGCCGGGCTGGCATTGGCGTTGACAACATTGATCAGGATGCTGCCACTGCCTATGGCGTTTGTATCATGAATACGCCGTTCGGCAATTCTATTACGACCGCTGAACATACTATCTCTATGATGATGGCCTTAGCCCGGCAGATCCCGGCCGCCGATCGTTCCACCCACGACGGGAAGTGGGAAAAGAACCGTTTCATGGGTGTTGAACTATACGGCAAGGTACTGGGCGTGATCGGTTGTGGCAACATCGGCGCTATCGTCAGCGACCGTGCCATTGGCTTGAAGATGCGGGTCGTTGCTTACGATCCGTTCCTGTCCGAGGAACGGGCCGCGGATCTTGGCATAGAACGTGTTGATCTGGATGATCTACTGGCTCGGGCCGATTTTATCACCTTGCATACGCCCTTGAACGACGCCACGCGCGGCATCATAAATGGGGACAACATCGCCAAAATGAAATCGGGTGTGCGTATCGTAAATTGCGCCCGCGGCGGTTTGGTTGTGGAAGATGATTTACGCGCGGCCATTGATTCCGGGCAGGTGGCGGGCGCGGCGGTCGACGTGTTCTCGGCCGAGCCGGCCAAGGAAAACGCCTTATTCGGGTCGGAGGCTGTAGTGGCTACACCCCATCTGGGAGCAGCCACGAACGAGGCCCAGGTTAATGTTGCAGTACAGGTGGCGGAACAGATGTCCGATTATCTGTTAACCGGGGCTATTTCCAACGCTTTGAATATGGCATCCGTTTCGGCGGAAGAAGCGCCGCGCCTTCGCCCCTATTTCACACTAGCGCGGGATTTAGGCAGTTTCGCGGGCCAACTGACAAAGACGGCGTTGAAGGCGGTTCATATTGAATTCGAGGGGCATGTTGCAGGTCTGAACACTCGGCCCCTGATCGCTATTGTGCTGGAAGGTTTGTTGCGTCCGCTGATGGACAATGTGAACATGATCAACGCTCCGGTGATCGCTAAGGAGCGCGGCATCGAAGTGCGGGAAACCCGAGACCAGGGTGCTGGTGATTATCAAACCCTGATCCGTGTCGAGGTGACCACGGAAACTCAAATTCGAGATGTGGCCGGCACCTTGTTCGCCGACAATCGACCCAGGATCGTCCAGGTCAAGGGCATTAATCTAGAGGCTGAACTGGCTGCCCACATGCTTTATATTACCAACGAGGATAAACCGGGCCTGATTGGGTCCCTGGGCACATTGCTGGGTGATAGTGGGATCAACGTGGCGACATTCCATTTGGGCCGGGCAGAACCTGGCGGCGATGCCATTGCCTTGTTGGGAGTGGATCAACCTATCGACGATGCAGTCTTGACGGCGGTCCGTGCCTTACCGCATGTAGCACAGGCACAAGCGCTAAACTTCTGATCTCACAACACATGTGTGACCATGACTGACTACGCTGAACTAGCACTGCTGCCCGAAGGTTTGCATGACGACCTACCGCCTTTTGCCGGGCACGAGGCGAGGTCAATTGAAAATTTGGTGTCGCAGTTTGAAAGCCACGGATACGAACGGGTCAAGCCGCCCTTGATAGAGTTCGAAGAGAGCCTGCTGTCTGGTCCTGGCGCTGGTGTAGCGCGGCACATGTTCCGCCTGATGGATCCCATTTCGCAACGTATGATGGGTCTGCGTGCTGATATGACTATCCAAGTGGCACGCATCGCCGCCACGCGGCTTCGCCAGGCACCGCGGCCCCTGCGTTTATGTTATGCAGGCCAGGTATTGCGGGTGCGGGGCAGTCAGCTTCGCCCCGAACGACAATACGCTCAGGCGGGAGTAGAATTGATCGGCGCCGACGGTGTCGCGGGCGATGGTGAATTGGTGCTGCTGGTAGCCGAATCCCTTTCCGCCCTTGGAGTGCAGGGATTATCGGTTGATTTGACCATCCCCACTCTGGTGCCGTTGATTTCTCAATCCTTTGGTTTGGACGAAACCTTGGCGGAGACGGCTCGTCAGGCGCTGGACGCAAGGGATGGCGCTGCGATCGACACTTTGCCTGATGATGTGCGTGGGCTCTTGGCAGAATTGTTAGGCGCGGCGGGTGCGGCCGGCGATGCGTTGCAGACGCTGGCCAACCTTGATCTACCGGCCAAAGCGCGGGAACTGTATGATCATTTGGCCGCGTTGGTTACCTTTCTCGACGGCCATAACGGCGGCCTGAACTTGACCATAGATCCAGGCGAAAGCCGCGGCTTCGAATATCAGACTGGGGTCAGCTTTTCCTTGTTCGCTGATGGGGTGAGGGGAGAACTGGGCCGGGGCGGGCGTTATTCCCTCGAGGGAGGCGAAAGCGCTATCGGTTTCACGATATATCTCGACAGTCTCATGCGCGCCGTTCCCGAAGCGACGCTACCGCGTCGGTTGTACCTACCTTTCGGCACGCCGGCAGATCAGGCACGCAAATTTCGAGTGGATGGCTGGATAACTATCCAAGGATTGGATCAGGCCGTTGAGCCTGAGGCAGAGGCCAGAACCCTCGCCTGCGAACATATCCTGCGCGGCGACGGGCCCGCAAAACTGTAGGAGTCATTCAATGGCGAATGTGGCCGTAGTGGGCGCTCAGTGGGGCGACGAGGGCAAGGGCAAAATCGTCGATTGGCTTTCAGAGCGCGCTTCGGTTGTCGTGCGCTTTCAGGGCGGTCATAACGCCGGACATACTCTGGTGATCGACGGCGAAGTTTATAAACTCAGCCTGCTGCCGTCGGGCATCGTGCGTAAGGGCAAGCTGTCGATCATCGGAAACGGTGTTGTTGTGGACCCCTGGGCTCTGCTGGCGGAGATGGAGCGATTGACCGAACAGGGCGTGGAAATCACGCCATCCAACCTGCGTCTGGCCTTCAACGCTGCGCTTATTCTGCCCTTACACAGCGAGCTGGACTCGATCCGAGAGGACGCCAACACGGGCCGGCGCATCGGCACCACACGACGTGGGATCGGCCCGGCTTATGAGGATAAGGTGGGACGGCGGGCCATTCGGCTCTGCGATTTGACCGATCTGCAGAGCCTGCCGGAAAAAATTGATCAACTGCTCCTGCATCACAACGCTTTGCGCCGGGGCCTGGGTGAGAGCGAATTCGACGCCAAGGAGCTGGTGGATAAGCTTGGCGAGGTGGCGCCCAAGATCTTGCCCTTCGCCTCTAACGTCTGGCGGGATCTAGACGAAGCGCGCCGGGCCGGCCACCGCATCTTGTTCGAGGGCGCGCAGGCTGCCATGCTGGACATAGACCATGGTACCTATCCCTATGTGACGTCTTCCAATACCCTGGCTGGTCAGGTGAATGCTGGCGCCGGCATCGGCGTTGACGCCATCGACTATGTCCTGGGCATTACCAAGGCCTATACCACTCGTGTGGGCGAGGGCCCGTTCCCTACCGAACTGACGGATGAAGTGGGCCTGGGTTTGGGCGAAAGGGGCAAAGAGTTCGGCACAGTTACGGGCCGCTCCCGTCGGTGCGGTTGGTTCGATGCCGTCATGGTTCGTCAGGCTCTCAAGGTCGGCGGCATCACCGGCATAGCTCTGACCAAGCTGGATGTATTGGACGGCATGGAGGAGGTCAAGGTCTGCACCCGCTATCGTGTGGATGGTATGGAAGTGGATTATCTGCCTGCGGAAATGAGCCGTCAGTCGAGGATCGAACCGGTCTACGAAACTTTTGAGGGGTGGTCTAACAGCACCCATGGCGCACGCTCTTGGGCCGACCTACCGGCTACGGCCATTAAATACATCGTTCGTATTGAGGAGTTGATCGGCTCTCCCGTGGCCATGCTCTCCACCAGTCCTGAGCGTGAGGATATCGTGTTGGTCAAGGATCCCTTTGCGGACTAGGAGGCCAATATGTCCGATCAGGAGTAAGCCAACGGTTTTGCTATACAACCCAGATAATCCTGCCTTTGTAAATGCGTCAGTTACGCTCTGAGCCTAACTCTCCTTCCGCTCTCTGTCCGTGAACTATCCCAGTCACCGGAATTCAACATTTCCATGACGGAATGTTCCGGCATATAGGTTTGCAATAGCGGCCGGCGGTTAAGTTTAGTAAATGGTGGGTGCGTTCTGCTCAAAAATTTGATCTTATGCGCAAAACTTGCCTCGGATCTTCCAGT
>CAXGCE010000201.1:0-4869 GCA_964007795.1 uncultured Alphaproteobacteria bacterium
GATCCGAACCCAGCACGAACCGCCCATCGACTATAAAGCGCTGGAAGCGGCGGCTAAAAGCTAACAAGACCTGAGGGGCAGGACATGCCAACATCCATACTCGATGCGACTAAAATACAGGCCCGGATCGTCATCCCCATTGTCAAAGCGCTAGAAAAAGAACTTGGCAGAGAACGGGCGCACCATATCGTTGGAGAGGCGATCGCCCAATCGTATGTTGCATATCGGGATAAGCTGGGATTCGAAAAAGACCAGCATCCCCGTGGCGAAGGCCAAGAAAGTGGCGACGGCCCAACCTTTCCCGTCGAACGCGAAATCGTCGAAGACACCGACAAATCATTTGGTCAAAATATCACTGAGTGTGCCTTCGCCGATTATTTCCATTCCATTGGCGAGCCGGAGATCGGCGCGCTAATGACATGCGGGGTGGATTTCGCCGCGGAAGCGCGCATGCGGCCAAGTTGGGAATTCCAGAGAACTCAGACCCGCATGCAAGGAGCACCGTTCTGTGATTTCCGTTGGCGGAAATCCAATTCTGAAGGCTAATTAGGGGGCCAACATCCCGTTCAGTCGTTCAACCACGAACTCCGGAACATTGATCTGACCTTCACTTAGACGGTGCCGGCGGTCCGCAAGGGACCGATCAAACGGCATGCGAACATCCTGTCTCCCGTCTTCCGGTCGCGCATTGCGCACGGCATCGGCATAGGCCGAAACCTGAGCTCGGTAGTCAGACTCTGGCATCATCAAATCAGGTTTCATGGCGACGATAAGAAATCCAAAATCTGCTAGTTCCGGCGGTTGAGTAGGTGAGCCAGCCAAGATACCCAACAATTGCACCACGTGGCCCAAGCCCGATCCCTTGTGCCCGCCCCATGGCGTGAAGGCCCCTGCTAGCGCGGCATCAGGGTCCCGGGTGGGCCGCCCCTTACCATCGAATGCGCGGCCCGGATCCAGTAATTGGCCATTACGTTTAGCCAGGACGGCCTCCGCATGCATAATCGACGAGGTGCCGATGTCCCAAATTATGGGATCGTCCAAACTTGGGAAACCGAAACAAATAGGATTGGTGCCAAAGCGGCCTTCGACAGCGCCATGAGGCGCCACCCAGGGAGTGGCATTGGAAGCGATCATGGACACCAAACCCTTGGACGAAGCCATCTCCGCATAAACGGAAAGCATGCCCGTGTACCATGTCTCGTTGGCACCAACCACCGAAAGCCCCGATGCTTTAGCTTTTTCGATAGCAATTACCGTTGCCTCATGTGCAACGATATAGCCAAGATTGTCATTGCCCCGTAGTCGCGCCGACACCGGCGTTTCGTGTATGATTTCAACGCCAGTTTCCGGGCTGCCAGATCGTTGCAATCGTTCCGCAATAGAAATGACCCGGGCAAGTCCCCCATAACCAAGGCCTCGCAACTCGCAATCGATGATATGCTCGGCGATAATGGCCGCCTGTTTTTGTTTTTGTCCGTGCGCGATCATGACCCGTTCCACCAAGCGACGGGCGTCATCTATCGTGATTTGCATATGATAAATCCAGTTAGGTATGGTGGGCGATGTAAGTTTCATGCATGGAGCCGCTCCGCCCTGTTTCAACATGTCCGGTGGCGCCGCCGCTCCAACGGACTGATTATAGGCGCAAGGCAGAACCGGAATCCATTTTTCACGTGACCAAGCTCTCGATACTGACCGCTCTTCCTTCGCCCTTTCATCGAATAATCTTTGCTCCGCAACGGATGCGAAATACATGAGATAGAACCATCAATTCAGTTAATCGTGGGAGAAGCGTTCTTTGATCCGCTTAAGTAATTGATCGCGCACCTGACGAAACGCCGCCATGACTACCTCGCGACTGCCATTGATGCCTGTCGGATCCATACTAGGCCAATATTCTAGCTCAACCGCCATTGTACGGGTCAATTCAACGGCCCTATGTTGAGCCTCGGGCGTCAAACTGACGACCAAGTCAAATGATGTATCCTCCAAGTCATCAAATGTCTTGGAATTATGCTGGGAAATATCGACACTCATTTCAGCGCAGACCGCGATAGCGAAACTATCGATTTCGCCCTGCCGGACGCCGGCTGAATCGATGTAGATCATGTCACCAAAAAAATGCTTGGCAAGACCTTCAGCCATAGGCGAACGCACAGAATTGAAATTACAAGCAAAAAGAACGCTGTTGGGTCGATGCACCATTAAATCTAACTCCTGATCTGCAGGATGCAAATCAGGGTGAACAGCCGCCGCGCTGTTTCATTATCGACGATAATTTTGCCATCCAGACGTTCTCGCAACAAATCGGAACCATCGTTGTGAAGGCCCCGTCGGCCCATATCGATAGCTTCTATCTTCGACGGTTGCGCCGATTTGATAGCCTGGAAATAACTTTCGCAGATCGTGAAATAATCTTTGATGATGCGGCGAAACGGCATCAATGGGACCAGAACGCGGGTCAGCGGATCGTCGTCAGAATTGCGGATGTTCAATACCAACCGGTTCTCTTCCATCCCCATGAGCACATTGTAGGGCCCTTCGAATTCACCTACGGGCTGAAAACCATTGGCCTCCAGTAGATCATAGATCGCAATACGCCGTTCGTGCTCGATGTCCGGCGACCGGCGGATGACCGTATTTTCATCCAGTGTAATCTGCGCGATGCGCTGCAGATTCGACAATCCGGCCTACCTTTTCTTTTCAAGCCGAATGGAGACCGCACGCGCATGGGCAGACAATCCCTCCGCTTCCGCAAGGACGATTGCATCAGGCCCCAGTTGGGCCAGACCATCCTCACTGCAACGAATGACCGAACTGCGTTTCATGAAATCCAACACCGATAGGCCGGAGCTGAAACGGGCTCCACGGGCCGTGGGCAAGACATGGTTCGGTCCCGCGATATAATCGCCAATGGTTTCGGGCGAGTGAGAACCAAGAAAGATGGAGCCCGCGTTGCGAATTTTCGCCAACATTGCTTCATCTTCTGCCATGGAGATCGCTAAGTGCTCCGGTGCGATGCGGTCCACCAATTCCACGGCCTCTCCCCAGTTCCGCACGATGATGACACAACTGAACCGGTTCCAGCTTTCTGTCGCGATGTCGGCTTTTGGCAAATGGCGAAGCTGTTCGGAAACCGATTCCATGACTTGATCAGCGAAGGACTCGTCATCGGTTATGAGAATGGATTGAGCAGCAGTGTCATGCTCTGCCTGGGATAAAAGGTCTGCTGCGATCCAATCAGGTTTGTTCCCGTTGTCGGCTAGAACCAGGATTTCCGACGGACCGGCAATCATTTCAATTCCGACGGTGCCAAAGACCTGCCGTTTTGCCGTGGCTACATAGACATTTCCTGGCCCGACAATCTTGTCCACGGGTGGGATTGTACCGGTGCCGAAAGCTAGGGCGCCGATTGCCTGTGCACCGCCAATTCGGTAGATCTCATCCACACCTACGATTTTCGCTGCCGCCAGGACAAGCGGATTCAGATGACCATTAGGTGCAGGCACCGCCATGGCCAGTCGCCTTACCCCTGCAACCTTGGCCGGAATTGCATTCATTAACACCGAGGATGGATAGGATGCCAAACCACCCGGGACATATAGCCCCACAGCTGCAATGGCGGTCCAACGGTGCCCCAGTTGATTGCCCGACGCATCGAAATAACGGTCATCGGTGGGCAATTGCCGATCGTGATAAGCAGTAATTCGCTCGTGAGCATGACGAAGGGCTCGAATTTGCTCCTTAGGCACAAGGTCCATCGCCTGGTCAAGTTCCGCCGCAGACAGGCGAAGATCACCCGCGTTGTAATCTACCTGATCAAAACGACGCGTGTATTCCAAAACGGCTTCGTCGCCACGCTGGCGGACCTGTTGAAGAATTTCAGCCACCTGTTTTTCGACGTCAACGGACGCCTCGCGTTTCTCAACCAAAAAGTCGGAGAATTTTTCAGGGAACGCACGATCCGAAACATGTAGCTTACGCGGCATCAATGGCCCTCCGAAACCGGTCGACCCATTCCGACAGAAGTGCGGGCTGGGTTTTGGCGGCAGCGCGGTTGATGATCAGTCGTGAGGTGACTTCTGCGATCCGCTCAACCTCCACCAGACCATTGGCACGTAACGTTTCTCCGCTGCTAACTAGATCGACAATGCGTTGGCAAAGGCCAAGACTGGGCGCCAATTCCATGGCGCCGTTCAAATGAATGCATTCTGCCTGCACGCCTCGTGCCGCAAAGTGCCGGCGGGTTAATTTAGGATATTTTGTCGCTACCCGAATATGGCTCCATTGACCAGGGTCATCCTCAACCGACATTTCCGTCGGTTCCGCCACGGCCATATGGCATCGTCCTATTCCCAAATCCAGGGGCGTGTAGATTTCGGGATACTTGAACTCCATTAATACGTCGTTGCCCGCGATACCGATCTGTGCCGCGCCGAAGGCAACGAAAGTGGCAACATCAAAACTACGGACGCGGACGATTTCAAGGCCAGGGACATTCGTCGAAAACCGTAACAGCCGGGAATCGGGATCGTAGAACCCAACTTCTGGCTCAATACCAGCATGCCGCAGTAAGGGCACTGCCTCCTTCAGGATACGGCCCTTTGGCAGGGCAATGACAAAATTCTGTGACACTTCCAATTCCTAACCCTGCAAACCATGATCGGGAAGGCTGGTGGTCGGCCAACCTTGATCGAGATCGCTGAGATGGCAATTCACTACCTCCGCTTCCAGATTCACTGCGCCACCGCCCGCAAAGTGCAGCTTCAGGCAGACACCGTGTTGGTCTTCTTCTGAAGTAATGGCTAACAGTAGTAACAGGCCCCCGCCATCCGACATCTCAATGCCCTGGGTACGCACCCGAAATAC
>CAXGCE010000202.1:0-4860 GCA_964007795.1 uncultured Alphaproteobacteria bacterium
GTCTACACGGCGGTGCGGCAATACTCCGTGGGCGACCACGCCATGACTTTCATCGGTTATATCGGTCTGGCTACGCCGAACTTCCTGCTCGCCTTGATCCTGTTGTACCTGGGCAAGAAATATTTCGGCGTCTCCATTGGCGGCCTGATGGACGAGGAATATATTGGCCAGCCCATGTCCTGGGACAAGTTTGTCTCTGTCTGCGAACATATGGTTGTGCCGGTAATCGTGATCGGCACCTCGGGCACCGCGGGGATGATCCGCCGCCTGCGTGCTAACCTGCTGGACGAATTGCAGAAACAGTATGTCACAACCGCCCGAGCCAAAGGGATGAAGAGCGGCCGGCTGTTGATGAAATACCCCTTGCGTATGGCGCTTAATCCCTTCGTGGCCGATATAGGTAACCTTCTGCCACAGATGATTTCGGGCTCCGCCATTGTCGCTGTGGTGATGAGCCTGCCCACCTCGGGGCCCATGCTAGTCAGTGCCCTGCAAAGCCAGGATCAGTATCTGGCCGGTTCATTCCTCTTGTTCCTGGCAGCCTTGACGGTAATTGGCATGTTTGTATCAGATTTGGCCCTGGCCGCCCTTGATCCGCGTATCCGCCTTGGATCCGAGGCCGTAAAATGACCATCCGCGAAGATCAAGAACAGCACTGGGTCTCCGACGCGCCCTTCAACCCCCATTCCGTAGAGCGGTTGACGAAGGAGCAGGAGCGCTTCTTCATGGCCAGTCAATGGACCCTAATATGGTGGAAACTGCGCCGCCATCCTCTGGCTGTGGCCTCTATGATCTTCCTGGCCGTGGTTTATGTCTCGATTATCATGGTGGAATGGGTGGCGCCTTATCCCTTGGCCAAGCGCAATGCCAAATTCATCTATGCTCCGCCACAAGTAGTGAATCTGTTTCACGAGGGGGAGTTCGTCGGCCCTTTCGTTTATGGATACAAGGTGACCCGGGACATCAAGCGCATGAAGCGTATCTATACGGTGGACCCCAACCAAGTACAGCCGATACGCTTCTTCTGCGAAGGTGCTCGATACAAGTTCTGGGGCCAGTGGCGTATGCGCTTCCATTTCTTCTGTCCATCCAAGGAAAAGGTGGGTGGGCGAACCGTTCAGGGTACTCTGTTCCTGTTTGGCACGGACAGATTGGGCCGTGATTTATTCTCCCGCATCGTATATGGCGCTCGCATATCCCTAACCGTGGGTCTGATTGGCATATCGGTCAGTTTTATCATCGGATTAACACTTGGCGGTATGGCCGGCTATTACGGCGGCTGGGTAGATAACGTGGTGCAGCGCTTGATCGAGATGCTTCGCTCCTTCCCAGAATTGCCCTTATGGATGGCGCTTTCGGCTGCCTTGCCCGTGACCTGGAGCCCCATCGGCGTCTTCTTCGGCATTACAATTATCCTGGCCTTGTTGGACTGGCCTGGCCTAGCCCGTGCCGTGCGGTCCAAGCTGTTGGCTTTGCGCGAGGAAGATTTTGCCACCGCCGCCACGCTGATGGGTGCCAGCCCCACGCGGGTGATCGCCCGGCATTTGCTGCCTAATTTTATGAGCCATCTGATTGCGAGCCTGACACTCTCCATCCCGTCCATGATCCTTGCCGAGACGGCTCTATCTTTCCTCGGCCTAGGCTTGCGCCCGCCGATCACCTCGTGGGGCGTATTGTTGAACGAGGCGCAAAACATTAATGCCGTGGCTACCTACCCCTGGCTGATCTTCCCCATGCTGCCCGTTGTGTTGATCGTGTTGGCATTCAACTTCTTCGGCGACGGCCTCAGAGACGCGGCGGATCCATACAAGTAACGTTAAAATGACACTATCTTGTCGCTATTTCATATACAGGCGGACGTGCTCTCATTGCGGATTTGCTATTATTTGCCTGACCTCGCATTAAATTCTGAATAATGTTCAATAGCAATTCGAGTTGCTCGATGAGGAAATGCCTGAACAGGAAAACGACTAACTGCCAGAAAATCGGCGCCAAGTTCCAGCCAATGGGCCGTAGCTGTTTAGCGGCTTGACTGCCGATTTGCTTGTTCCTGCAAACTGAATTATGCAGGTGGGAATTGCCAAACAATTTAAAAATGCCCGGGCCGATGGGGTCGGGTTTTTGCGCAACAAACCGAAAAAAGGGAGTGTCATTGATGGCAAACTTATGTGAAGGGCGCGTGGCCATTGTAACCGGCGCGGCGCGAGGCGTGGGCAAGGAAAATGCCCTCCTGTTGGCAAAGGAAGGCGCCAGGTTGGTCGTCAATGATTTGGGCGGCGCGGTGGACGGCACCGGCGCCGATGCCACTCCGGCCCAAGAAGTAGCTAACGAGATCATCGCCGGCGGCGGCGAGGCCGTGGTCAATGGCGACGATGTCTCCAGCTGGGACGGCGCCAAGAACATGATCGACCAGGCCATCGATACCTATGGTAAGCTGGATATATTGGTCAACAACGCGGGCATCCTGCGCGACCGCATGCTGGTCAACATGACTGAACAGGAATGGGATGCAGTAATCCAAGTTCACTTGAAGGGGACCTTCGCACCGTCCCGCCATGCGGCAGCTTATTGGCGGGAGAAATCTAAAGAAACTGGTGAACCTGTGGGCGGACGCATCGTCAATACTACCTCCACCTCCGGCATCTACGGTAACATGGGGCAGACCAACTATGGCGCTGCCAAGGCTGGCATCGCCGCCTTTACCATCATCGCGGCCCGCGAATTGCGCCGCATTGGCGTCACAGTGAATGCCATCTCTCCCTCTGCTTATACGCGCATGACGGAAGGTCTGCGCGAGCTCTCCGAGGAAGAGATCGCTGACCGCCATCCCAAATGGGTCGCCCCGGCGGTAGTTTATCTATGCAGTGAGGAGGCCGAAGACCTAACTGGTCGTATCATTCAGGCCGGCGGCGGCATGGTCGCGGTCTGCGAAGGCTGGCGCCGCGGCGCGGAAATGGAACAGATGGCTGACCCGTCCGAGTTGGGTGTTCATCTGCGCGAGATGTGCCAGAAGGTGCGGAAGAATTCCGATATGGACGGCATGGAACTCGACTAGGCGCCCCTTGATTGCTGCGACCACGCGGGGTGGCAATTGCCTACCGTGCAGTAGGTTGATGAGCGCCTTTGTCAGGTCCAATCCCAACCAGCCTAACATTTCCGTAACCACAGGCTGGCAGGCAGGCCGCCGGTCTTGCTAGGCAGGCGGGCTACGGCGGAGGCTGCCAATAGTCCCGCCATGCGGGTGGCCACATAATGAGAGGCGAATAATACTTCAAAACCGCCGCCGTTGATCAGGGGCGCGACACCCTGTTGTTCATTATAGCCCCGCCACTCCCAGATGATTGGATAGTCGTCAGGCAGGAAGATGTCATGGATATGAACCAGTGCCCCGCTGGGCAGTGTGGGAATTACACGGTTGAACAGATCGTCTACGTCGCTACCGGGCATAAGGATGTGCGAAGAATCTATAAATAGTATATCGCCCGGGCGGATGTTTGAGAAGATCTGCCCATCCACCTGACTCATCGGAGAGCGAAGGAATTCGATGTCCAGTTGGTCAACAAATCGGTTTGGTCGAGCGTCGATGGCGGTGATGTGCGTATCCAAACCGCCATCTTGGGCTGCCCGTTTCATGAATCGGGTGGAATGGCCCGAACCCACCTCGACAATGCGTTTTGGTTGTTGGACCCGCACCATGGTGTAAGCTACTGCTGCGTCTAAGGTAGGAAACCAGTCCTGGGTCCAGCGGGGGGCGGGCGGCGGCTCGTTGCCTAGGGCCGCTAGGTCGGCTTCTAATCCGTCAATCTCCACCAATAGGGCCGCGAATCGCTCCGTGGCCGCCTTCATAACGGCCTCCAACGGTTCGTAGCTGTGATTGTGGCCGGGAAAGGGCAAAGTATGGGCATAGCGATAAGGGATAAAAAAGCCGCGCCGGGCTAGGCCCAGCACCGTCAGTAGCCCCAAACGCGTACTGCGTCTGCGCATCCAATCCCTCCGGAAAAAAGGTGAAGGCCCTTGAGTCTAACGTCGATTATTTTTTTATGCAGTTCAAATTTTAGCCAGTTTCAGACCGCCACGGCTGCATTGCGCTGGGGCAATTGGACCGAAGCCCCTCTCCGCGCGGGGTGAAGGACCATACCTTCCCGGGCCACTACTGTTCCGGGACGGCGGTTTTCCGCGTCCTCAGCGATCTTGTCCATGAAATCATCATCGTGATCAGGGTCATGGTGGAAAATCACGAATTGCGGCACGCCGGCGGCATCACACAAATCGGCCCCCGCCTCCCAGGTGGAATGGCCCCAGCCGACGCAATTCTTGTATTCCTCTTCAGTGTACATGGAATCGTAGATCACCATATCCGCGCCGTCGATCAGTTGCAGAATGATTTGATCTAGTTCCCCAGCCACATGCTCCGTATCCGTCAGATAGCAGATAGACTGTCCACCATATTCGATGCGATAGCCAGTGGCACCGTCGGGATGGTTCAAGGATGCCGTTTGCACCACTACGTCGGGGCCGGAAATCAAATCATCGCCAACCAGGAAGTCGTGAAATTCTATTTTGGACTGGAATATCTCCAACGGCACCGGAAATAAAGGCGAGGTCATCAACGCGCTAAGGACGCTGCGCAGGTCCGTGTCGGGCAGCAGATGGCCGGCCCAAATGCGGAACTTGTTCTGCGGCAGGAAGAACGGTTTGAAAAAGGGAATGCCGCAAATATGATCATAATGGGTGTGCGTGAGGAAAATATCGGTGTCGAAAGTTTTACCCGACGTCATCATCTCGTTACCTAGGTAGCGCAGGCCAGAGCCAGCGTCGAAAATCAACTTTCGGCCACCACATTGGACTTCCAGACAAGAC
>CAXGCE010000203.1:0-4858 GCA_964007795.1 uncultured Alphaproteobacteria bacterium
AAGATGTGCGTCACAATCGTAAGTAAATCCATAGGCGCCATGGAACTGGATAGCCCTATCGGATGCAAAAGCGAAGGCGTCCGCTGCCTGAGCCTTCGCCATGCGCACAGCTACTTCGCCACGCCCCTCCGCCATGTCGAACACCGTGGCGGCGTGATAAAGGTGCGACCGCGCTTGCTCCAGACCAGTTAGCGCATCTACCATTGGATGTTTCAAAGCCTGATAGGCACCGATGAATTGGTCGAATTGCCGACGCGTTGTCAGATATTCCAATGTGAGATTTATCACTCCAACAGTGCCGCCGCACATCTCCGCCGCATACAGCAGACAAACCGCTAAGTGCAAATGAGGCAAAAATACCGCGGGTAAAAAATTTGCCGCTGGCACAGATACACCATGCAGATCCACAGAATAACTGCGGCGGCTCTCGTCGATCACGATCTCTCTCCGTAGTGCCTCCTCGCCCAAATGAGACGCCTGCACTAACACTAAGGCCGGCTCGCCATCCAGGGCGACCGAGACCACCAGCACATCCGCCCAAGCTGCATCAGTGACAAACGTCTTTGTACCGCTCAAACAGATTTCACCGCCATTGCGAACCGCCGTGCAGGTCAGGTTTTTCAAATCCCAATCGCCATGAGCTTCGGTCAAGGCTAAGGCCGCCACTGCACCGCCAACTATTTTTGGCAACCATTGCGCCTTTTGATCGTCACTACCCCAATGCAGTATCGCCTGAGCAGCCAAGGTGGTGGAGATCAGAGGCGAAGAAAACAAGTAGCGGCCCATGGGCTCGATAATTGTGATGACCTCGCCTAGACCAAGACCACTGCCGCCGTATTCCTCTGGAATGGCGATACCCAGCCACCCCAGGTCGGCTATCTCTTGCCATAGCTCTGGTTCCAGGGCCTGCTCCGCCTCCAGCCGCCTACGGACTGCTTCGATAGGTGACTTATTGGCTGAAAAAGTCTCGGCAATTTCCAACAACTGCTGCTGTTCGTCAGTAAAAATAATGTCCGCTTGTTCACTCATAACGCCCATTAATCCTGCTTGGGCAAACCGAGTACCCGCTCACCCACGATATTCTTCTGAATTTGGCTAGTGCCGCCGCCAATGGTCCCGGAAAATGCCTGGAAATAGCCGCGCTGCCAGCGGCCCCGATCGACAGCTTTCGTATCACCCACGCAGAGAGAGGCATTGGCCCCTTGCAAGGTGACGGCAAATTGATTTAGACGCCGGCGCCATTCCGTGCCTGTCAGCTTCCGAGACATCGCAATGGAGGCGGGCCATTCTGAAATCAAAGCCGGTATCTTGGCCCGCTTGTTATTCAGGTCCATGCCCTTCTCCTCCATCAGAAAGGAGACCAACTGATCCCGCACTAAAGGGTCTTCAATGGCAAAACGACCATCGCGCATGGCGTTGCGGGCCAATTCCACGACTTCAGATGCACTCACCGTCATCGAGGCGACGCCGCCGGCCTGGCCTCCGGTTACCGCTCGCTCATAGGTTAAGGTCTTCATGGCCACTTGCCAGCCACCACCTTCCTCGCCGATCAGGCAGCTTTCTGAAATGCGCGCATCGTTGAAGAACGTTTGGGTAAATCCATGCTCACCCGTCAATTTCTTGATCGGTTGTGGATTGACACCCTCGATCTTCATAGGTGCGAGGAAATAGCTGAGTCCTTCGTATTTTGTGTTGGTCTGATTATCCGTTCGAGCCAAAAGGATGATGTAATCGGCATAGGCTCCAAGAGACGTCCAAATCTTGGAGCCATTTAAAACAAATTCATCGCCATCACGTAAGGCACGTAATTGCGCATTTCCCAAGTCCGAACCATGGTCGGGTTCAGAGAAACCCTGACACCAAATGTCTTCAGCGCTAAGAATACGTTTTATATACGCCTGCTTCTGACTTTCGCTTCCCATGTCCAGGATCAACGGACCGGCCCAGTTCAAGCCGATGGTGTTGGTCATGAAGGGCACGTTTTGGCGCATCATGACTGCCGTGGCTATATCCTGAAATGCCTGATCAACACCGCCGCCACCAAATTCCTTTGGCCAGGCCATACCAAGATAACCGGCCTCGTAGACCTTTCGTTGCCAATCGCGCAAAAACTCGAACTGCTGATCTGTGCCAACTTCCATAAAGCTTTGCGGCAACAAAAACCCGGGATCGTGGGGGTCGTTCTCCTCGAACCAAGCCTCCGCCTCCGCCTGAAACTCATCCAATTCATTTTGTGTCACACTCATGTTCGGATCTCCTATGCCGCCGTCCGGATGCCAGAAAAAGCGGCAATCTTCCACTGATTGTTTCGGTTTTGTAAAATATAGAAGGCTTCGACGTACTCGATGGGACTATCGTCCTCCCGCATACGAGTCGCGGTAATCGCGATGTGGGCCTTAGTTTCATCTATATGCATTACGGCATATTCTGCATTGCTGTGATGAAAATCCATCGCAACACGCAGCTTTTGCGGATCGAATGGATAGCGCTCTCGCATCTGCACATTGTCCTCCGTGACATACGCCACCGGCAGGTGAACGTGTTTTTGTAAATCTTCCCGCGTTCCGTGCTCCAAGGCCTCCTGATAGGCATGCAGCACAGCCAAAACTTCGGCGACCAACACATCACGCCTGGACATCTACAAACTCCCTTAAATTCTCCATCTCTGCTGCTTCTAAGATAACTGGATGAACCGTGTTTGGCCACGTCGGCTGGATCTGACATAATGTGTCAACGCGGAGAAATTAATTTATATGTCAGTTTATAATTCGACTGACATCCGCTATGTGTTGTGCCCATTGGTTGCCCTCACAGACCAAGGCCTCAGGCAAATGCCGATGCCGGCATTAGGCGAAATTAGCCCCCTAATTCTAGTCCGCCGCCGTTGCGCACTTGGGCCACCAGGGGTACAAGACTCCGTAGGGTTCAGACTCGAAATGGGACACCATCCGGAAAGGAAAACAAGAATGGCACGGAGTAGGATCGCATTAATTGGGGGCGGTAACATCGGTGGCACCCTGGCTCATATAGCGGGCCTAAAGGAAATGGGTGATGTGGTGATGTTCGACATTGTCGACGGTCTGCCCCAGGGAAAGACCCTCGATCTTGCTGAATCCTCGCCGGTTGAAGGCTTCAATGCCCGCCTTTCCGGCAGCAGCAAATACACAGCGATCAAGGGGGCCGATGTCATAATTGTCACCGCTGGCATTGCGCGCAAGCCAGGCATGAGCCGAGACGACCTTTTAGGTATCAACATTAAGGTTATGCAGCAGGTGGGCGAGGGCATCAAAAAATACGCACCCAACGCCTTTGTCATTTGCATAACCAATCCGCTCGACGCAATGGTCTGGGTGTTGCGGGAAAAATGCGGCTTGCCCACGAATAAAGTGGTCGGCATGGCCGGCATTTTGGACAGCGCGCGGTTCCGCTATTTTCTGGCGGAAGAGTTTAATGTTTCGGTTCAAGACGTAACGGCCTTCGTCCTCGGAGGCCACGGGGACACCATGGTCCCCTTAGCACGATATTCCACCGTCGCTGGTATTCCCTTACCCGACCTGGTGAAGATGGGTTGGACGACCAAGGAACGCCTTAATAGCATTATTCAGCGCACACGGGACGGCGGGGCGGAAATCGTCTCTCTTCTAAAAACAGGGTCAGCCTTTTATGCGCCGGCCTCCGCCGCCATTCAGATGGCGGAGAGTTACTTAGGAGATCAAAAACGGGTGCTACCCTGTGCAGCACATCTGACGGGCCAGTATGGCGTCAAGGACATGTATGTGGGCGTACCTGTGGTGATCGGTGCCAAGGGTGTAGAACGCATCGTCGAGATAGACATGAACAAGGCTGAAAAAAGGGCTTTCGACAATTCAGTCAAGGCGGTCAAGGACCTGATCACTGTCTGCAAGAAGATTGACCCCTCCCTGGCCAAGAAAAAGCAGGCCACAGCACAACGAAGAGCCAAGAAATAATCGGCGGCAACAATCAAAATTTAGCACGACGCGGTGGAGGATTGTGCCCTGATTGGCATTCTGCACAAAAAATGGAGCTGCGATGAATATACATGAACATCAGGCCAAGGACGTCCTTAGGGGATACGGCGTAGCAGTACCCAAGGGCGGCGCGGCCTTTAGCGTAGACGAAGCGGTTAAGATTGCTAAATCCCTACCAGGTGCAATCTATGTGGTTAAGGCGCAAATCCACGCCGGCGGCCGGGGTAAAGGAGGCGGTGTAAAACTGGCAAAATCCGTCGACGAGGTGCGAGAACTGGCCACAGAAATGTTGGGCATGAAACTGATCACCCACCAGACGGGGCCGTCCGGCAAGGAAGTAAAGCGGCTGTATGTCGAAGAAGGATGTGACATCGCACGAGAGCTTTATCTTTCGGTTGTGATTGACCGCGGCACCTCCCGCATTGCCGTAATGGCCTCCACCGAGGGAGGCATGGATATTGAGGCGGTAGCAGAGGTAACGCCAGAAAAAATCATGACTTTGGTGATTGATCCCGTCGCGGGTCTACAGGGACACCACGCCCGGCGCCTAGCCTTTGGATTAGGTCTAGAAGGGAAACAGGTAGGTTCAGCGGTCAAGCTGATTTCGGCCCTTTACAACGCCTTTGTGGAAACGGATGCCTCGTTAGTGGAAATTAATCCTCTTGTCGTGACCGGCGCAGGCGAGGTCATTGCCCTGGATGCCAAGATGAACTTCGACGACAATGCCCTATACCGACATCCTGATATCGAAGAGATGCGGGACCCGTCAGAAGAGGAGCCGGCAGAACTAGAAGCAGCCGAGGCGGAATTGAATTATATCCGCCTGGACGGCAGTATCGGCTGCATGGTCAACGGCGCAGGCCTGGCCA
>CAXGCE010000204.1:0-4837 GCA_964007795.1 uncultured Alphaproteobacteria bacterium
GGCTTTGGTGCTATTATCTGGATTGGCCTGGCCCAGGCACTCGCCCTTATCCCGGGCACGTCGCGATCTGGCATTACCATAACGGCCGCCCGGGGACTGGGATACGAACGGAAAGACGCGGCCCGTATTTCCCTGCTTCTGTCCATCCCCGTCATCTTGGTCGCCGGCGGCTATCAAACCTTAGATTTAATGCAAAGCGCACAGGTGGCCCTCGGTATGGATGCTCTAATCGCTTCCATCCTGGCCTTTGGCGCTGCGCTGTTGGCGATGACGTTGATGATGCGATGGCTGCAACAGATGACATTCATGCCGTTCGTAGTTTACCGCCTTTTGCTAGGTGGCGGATTGCTGTACTGGATTTACGTATAATTCTTTGGAGACTTGAAGATGGAAATTTGTCTCATCACAGGCACCAGCACAGGCATTGGCCAGGCTACGGCACTGCATTTGGCGCGCCGGGGCTACAAGGTGTATGCCACCATGCGTAAAACGGCCAAGGGCGACAAACTTCGTGCGGCGGCAGATCAGGAAGATCTGCCTCTAGTCATCGAAACCCTGGATGTCTCAGACAACCAATCCATAATGGATTGCGTCGCGCGTATCAATGAGGCCGAGGAGAGAATCGACGTTTTGATCAACAATGCGGGCCTTTCGTCATCCTCGCCTGTTGAAACCTATCCTGAGGAAGAGCACCGGGCCTTGTTTGAAGCCAATTATTGGGGACCGGTAAAACTTACGCAGACTGTCCTGCCCGGTATGCGGAAGCGGCGTAAGGGCGCTATAGTTAACGTTTCGTCCCTTTTAGGGCGCATCGCTTGGGCTAATCAGGCGGCTTACTGCGCCTCAAAATTCGCGATCGAGGCCTTTTCTGAATCCCTGGCCCAGGAAGTCGTTCCCTTCGGCATCCGCGTCTGCATAATTGAACCGGGGTTAACAACTTCCGCCATCTTTGACAATACACCGGCTCTCTTCGATCGTTTCACCCCTTAAAAGCCGGCTATGCGGCGGGCTGGCCGATTCTAAAATGTGGGAGTTACCGTCGCCACGCTAACCGAGTAATTGGCGGAAAACATCAAAATCGCATCATGCGGTGGGTTTCGGCGGTCAGGCCATTGCCGGAAGGCGAGCCATGAGTGACAATGATTTAATCACCCTGAATTCGGAGCCACCGGAAAGGATCTAAAATTATTCCAACGATGGTATGCGACCGGCCTTACGATAGCGGGACAGGTAGGTAGGTAGGATCGCGTCTAGGGCGGTCGCTGTTACGCCGAGGTCGGCCAGGTCTGGTTGTTCACCACTGACTACGTTATCCTCCTTTAACAACTCCACCTGATCCATAGTGAAGATGTTCCAGGGTAGGCATTGAAGGAAGGCGGCCGCAATTTTGGCAAGTGCAACTGGCACCGGCAGTAACAGACAGTTCCGATCGGTCTTGGCGCAGACAATTTCCATCAATTCCGCCAACGTCAGAACTTGCGGCCCGCCCAACTCATAAGTGCCACCGCTTTCGGCGCCGTCTATGACCAAGGCCGCTATGGCCAGGGCTACATCGCCCACATAGACTGGCTGCATACGGTTATGGCCGCCGCCAAACAAAGGCATTATGGGTGACAGCGTGGCGATCCGGGCAAAAAGGTTAAAAAACTTGTCCTCGGGCCCGAATATGGCGGAGGGCCGGACGATGCTAACCTGGGGATAGGCTGCGCGCACCGCTATCTCGCCGGCAGCTTTGGACTGCGCATATTTGCTTTTGACGTTGGCATTGACGCCCAAGGCCGACACATGGATCAAGCGGGCCACGCCCGCATTGATGGCTGCCTGCGCAACACGCTGTGCGCCATATTCATGGATCGCCTGGAAACTTTGACGGCCACGGGGAAACATCACCCCGGCTAAATTGATGACGCAATCGCTGTCGGCTATAGCACGGAAAATAGAGGCGTCATCGCGGATGTTGGCTTGAATAGGTTGTACCTGTCCCACGTTGCCCATGGGCTTGAGGTAATTTGCCGCTTCCGGATCACGGGTGGCAACCCGCACGCTATGGCCTTGTTCCGTCAACCGTTTGACCAAATAGCGACCAACGAATCCAGCGCCGCCAATGACTGTTACCTTACCCATGTTGCCTGATCCTCGTTGCCTGCAGCCTTATAGCAACTAATCTCGACGCGGCAAAAGCCCTAAGGAATCTTGGCGGTTTTTTCCAGATTTCGATCCCTTGACAATGCTTCACCTGGCCGGTATCGATGCCGCCCTGAAGCCCAGGTGGCGGAATTGGCAGACGCGCTAGCTTCAGGTGCTAGTGGGGGTAACCCCGTGGAAGTTCGAGTCTTCTCCTGGGCACCAGTCTCCTGCGGCCGAATTTCGGTGGGTTGGTTGAATGGCTTAAATCTGGCCCACCTGCCGGGCCTATAAATGAGGTCCCTCGAAAGGGCAGCACCGCGCAATGGCTAATCATTTGCATAAAGGCGACCTACCAGGTGGACTATCCTTTGGCGACATGGTGGCGGTGGATTCGGAAACCATGGGGCTGGATCCACATCGTGATCGGCTGTGTTTAGTTCAGTTATCAGCGGGCGATGGCGACTGTCATCTGGTGCAGTTTGCCCAGGACGACTATGCTGCACCTAATCTGTGTGCCCTGATGGCGGACCAGGGCGTGACCAAGCTGTTTCATTATGCCCGTTTTGATATAGCGGTAATCAAACGATATTTGAACGTGGATTGTGCACCGGTCTACTGCACCAAGATCGCGTCTAAGCTTGTTAGAACCTATACGGACCGCCATGGCTTGAAAGACCTTTGCCGCGAATTGCTGGGCATCGATCTTTCGAAACAGCAACAGAGCTCTGATTGGGGGGGCGAACACCTCTCTCCGGAACAGTTGGAATATGCTGCCAACGACGTCATACACTTGCACCGCATTCACGCCATTTTGGAAGTTATGCTGGCCCGTGAGGGGCGTGGCCAAATCGCACGGTCCTGTTTTGAGTTTCTGCCTATACGGAGGGAACTGGATTTGGGCGGTTGGTCTGACATAGATATCTTTTCCCATTAATTCAATTTGCACGTCAGCTGCACCAAGTGGATGCTGATATCTTATTTCAAAATCCGGCGTTAGGCCGGCCACCCGTAGCCGAAAAAAGGGCTTAAAACTAGACTAAATTATGGTTTTCGGGCTCTTATCTGCCCATTTGACCACACCTAGATATTCGCCCATACTGAGGATATTTAATAGTTGGCACGATTTTTTCGAAAAAATTTAGCTAAGCTGGCAGGTTGTGATATGACCCCGGTAAAATTCTGTGTTGTCAGAGGCTTAATTGGTGACTGCAAAAAAGAATATAAATGTGATTGATCAGAATTATGCAAATGTGCGTGACACGGCGCGGCGAGTCCTGCACTTGGAAGCCGATGCGTTGGTAAAGTTAGCAGATATCCTAGATGACACCTTCGACGCTGCCGTGGATCTGCTGGCGGGTATTCGGGGCAAGCTCGTGGTCAGCGGCATGGGCAAAAGCGGCCATATCGCTCGCAAAATTGCCGCCACTCTGGCCTCGACTGGCACGCCATCCCATTTCGTGCATCCGGGCGAAGCCAGCCATGGCGATTTGGGAATGATAAGCCAGGATGACGGTGTTCTGGCTCTGTCCAATTCGGGTGAAACAGCCGAGCTGAACGACCTGGTGGCTTATGCCAAATTTCGGCGGATCCCCCTCTTGGCCGTGGTCGGCAAGGCCCCTTCGACGCTTAGCAGTGCGGCGGATGTGGCTCTGGTTCTACCAGCCATGGTGGAAGCATGCCCAATGGGCCTGGCTCCCACAACCTCGACCACTATGATGCTAGGCCTGGGCGATTCCCTTGCCGTCGCCATGATGGGCCGGCGTGGGTTTTCGCTGGATCATTTTCAGGCCCTCCACCCCGGCGGCCGTCTGGGCCGAGGATTCATAAAGGTCGATGATTTGATGCACAAAGGTGGGGCAGTACCCGTTTGCACTGCGGATACCACCATGTCTGCGGCCCTTTTAACTATGACGGAAAAACGCTTTGGTTGCATCGGCGTCGTTGATGGTTTGGGGGCCCTGATTGGGATCGTGACTGATGGCGACTTGAGCCGCCATATGGGCGATGAGTTGATGCGTAAAACCGCTTTTGACATTATGACCCCCGGCCCTAAGACCATTCGGCCCGAAGCCCTAGCCGCGGAAGCCTTAGGTTTAATGAACGCCAACAAGATCACCTGTTTGTTCGTGACGGGCGACCTCCAGATCCACGGTATTCTGCATGTTCATGACATCCTGCGTGCCGGGATTGCATAGGGGCTGGCCTTGAAGGGGGCCGGTATAACGGCGAACGATCCAAGTCTCGCCGATGGCCAGGCGCCAAGGCGCCGTTTTGAATTCGAACCTTCGCGCCGCCGCACTAGCGCCTCACCCAGCTACAGCAGGTTTGTCGGCATGATGAAGTTGCTGCTGCCATTGCTCGCCTTAGGCCTGGCTTTAGCGGTGGTGATTTGGCCTAATGAATTCCGGCAGGCAACAGGGTTTCATTTGGCCTATGTTAGCTCGGACGACGGCGGTAATGCAGAATTGACGATGTTGCGCCCCAGGTATCTGGGCACGGATGCCAGAAACCGGCCCTTTGTAGTGACAGCTGACAGCGCCACGCAGGATCCGTTGAATCAACGCCTTATCTCCCTGGTTCAGTTACAGGCTGACATGTCAATGGCTGATGGTCGTTGGTTCACCGCCATGGCGGATCACGGCATCTATCATCAACAGCATCAAATTCTACGTTTGGAGGGCGCAATTAACCTATATTCTGATCAAGGTTA
>CAXGCE010000205.1:0-4819 GCA_964007795.1 uncultured Alphaproteobacteria bacterium
CATGGCTGATCGCCGCTGAACAAGCTCCTAGCGTAGTGTCAAAAGCCAATATCATCATTATTTTCAAACACGTGAGACATACGGCTAGATGTTTTCCGCCGCCTCGTCGAATTCTAAGCGTGGCTTCCAGAGCGGGAGGGCGACCGGATCACCATATCCCAGATTCCAAAGGCAATCCGTGCCAATGGTGTTGTCGTTTGCTATTCTGCTCATTGCCATCTCCCAATATCGCCTAGCCTAGGACCGCACAAATCGATGGGCCAAAAGACTTAGGCCTATTGGCCAAATACTTCAAACACATCTATCATACGTATCGTGACTTGTATGCGAGGAAAATTTAATCTCTCTCAGGATCAGGTCCAACGCTACGGCGCGCCGAGGCGTGGATGTATGGCCCTCCTGTTTTATTTCTGTTGTCTAACCTGCTCGCCCACTGCCCTAGCGGGCGACTTGATTTCTTCGGCTGTGGTTTTCATGTATCACCGTTTTGGCGAAAGCAGCTATCCATCCACCAACATCCGAATGGAACAGTTCAAAGCTCATTTGGACGAAATCCAGGGCGGTGGCTACGAGGTCATGCCTCTGGCTGAAATTGTAGCTGCATTCCGGCGCAAGGAAACCTTGCCGGACAGGGCAATTGCCTTGAGCGTCGATGACGCCTTCTTGTCTGTTCACGACAAGGCGTGGCCATTGCTAAATAAAGCTGGATTACCCTTCACCCTATTCGTTGCTACAGATGCCATCGACACCAAGCGGCCAAATTATATGTCCTGGGAACAGCTGCGGGCCTTGGCGGCAGCGGGAGTGACCATCGGCAGTCAGACTGGCAGTCATCCTCACCTACCGGCAGTGACGCAGGCTAGACTCGACGAAGAGTTTGCGCGTTCCAATGCGCGATTCCGTGCCGAGTTGGGATTCGCGCCGGATTTGCTTGCTTATCCCTATGGCGAATTCGGCAGCCGGGAAAAACAAGCCGCGCGGGCAGCCGGCTTTATTGCCGCTTTTGGACAGCATTCCGGCGTTGCCCATAGCGGCGAGGATATATTTGGTTTGCCGCGGTTTGCCATGAATGAAAGTTTCGGTAGTGTGGAACGTTTTCGCCTGGCCGGCAACGGTCTACCGCTACCGGTCTCCGACGTATTACCCGCCGATACGGTCATTCGGGGCAATAATCCCCCCAATTTTGGCTTTACCGTCGCCGATGGCATCGATGGCCTGAATATCTTGTCCTGTTTCGCCTCCAATATGTCAGGTGCAGCGCGAATTGAACGCCTGGGCGCCCGCCGTTTCGAAGTCCGGTTAGAGCAGCCGTTCGCCGCTGGTCGCGGGCGAATAAATTGCACCCTCCAGGCCAACGGCAACCGTTGGCGTTGGTTCGGCAGACAATTTTTTATTCCTACACCTTGATCCTGAGATGCAGAATCAAGATATTAAGTGAAGGGTGAACTTACGAGGGTTGTCTGGCCCCGGCGTCTAACAACAGACGCATATCGTCGAACTCGTCCAGCCGGTTGTGCCGTATGATGATGCGAATTGTTCTAATATAATTCTGACCACGTTCGGAATACCTATCTAAGGTACCCGTCAAGGCATATCCATCCAGCGGCAAACCGCCATTACGGAACGAGGCACGTTTCTCGCGGAACTTTTCATAGGCCAAATGGGTGTTCAAATTCCAGACATAGGCCCGCACGGATCTATACAGGTTATTGAAGGCCTTGACCTCATGGCGTTGTCCCTGTTCTCGGCGCAGAGGCACTAAACCTGTCCCCTTCCGGAAAGTGCGTTGGCCAAACACCGCATTACCAAGGCGCGCAAATCGCGACGTTCCCCAGCCTGATTCTTCGGCGCCCTGAGCCAGGGCCAGGGATGCTGGCACCACGTCCACGCGTTGGCGCAATTCGGCGAGATCCGTTTCGGGCACTTCATACTCCGCGGCCAAACGCGCCAAAAAGGCCCGTTCCGAGGGCGTTATGTCATCAGCTGCAGAATTTTCCTGAGCTCGCTGTATCAGAGCCAGCATGCGTTGCCTTTCCAGCCGCACTTCGGAATTAGCACGCAAGACAAGCGGCAAAACGGTCTTAATGAAAATATCCTTGCGCAACTGAGGGGAATTCAGCGACGTTAGGTCCGCGGGAAATCGGTTCAAATATACCGGCGGCAAAGCCGCCTTGCCGCCGCGCAGTTCCGTCAAAGATAAATCAAGTAGTTCCTGCTGGCTGGACCGGCGTTGCGACGGCCAGTCTAGTTTCGGGCTGGGCACAATCATCAGGGTTGCCAATTGTAACGAGGTGGATTTCAGATCTACTCTCAGATCCGGGGGCCCCACAGCCTTATTTAGCAACTGCAAGTTAATTTTTGAGGTAACCGTCTCGGCCTTGGTATGGGACAAGTACCCTGTCGGCGGCGCCGTGCATATTGCAATTGCGGCAGCCAATATCACACCCAATCGAATTACCAACCCAAAATTTTTCATCTTCAACGCCAAATTTGGATTGATGACACGCCATCAATCTCCCTACACCCATTCGCCGGCAGTGGTCTCTCAACGACACCCGGTTTCTTATTAGTGACCGGCAACTCAATACCGGCTCATAGTACCGTTTGTTTCGGGAAATTTTTCGCCAAAACATTCTTCTTCTTTACGGTTTGTTACCGAACCGTTTGTTATTTTCCTCGCAGACTGTCCATTATATAAACAAATTTGTTGTTCATTGTGAATTCTTAAGTCTCCAACTACAGCAAATCCCGATCGGGCCGCTCCCAAAATATTTTTGTTCTGTTAAGCATCTGGTGCAAAATTTGATTATTCACCCTGGGCCATCTCTTGGCTGAGTTACCGTCTATTGTGGCCAACGTCCTCGTATCTTTGTGGTGATGTCTACCGGAAAGCAAAAAACGAATCAACCCAAGCCTCAATCTACTATTCCGCTTGAAGTCATACGGAGACCTGCACAAATACTGTCAAACGATTTTCCGCTCCATCCACTTGCAAAAGCTAATCAAATTGTCGTCACTGCCCGTAGCACCCACGGCCTGCACGCCTACGGGCAGGCCGTGGGTGCCCAAATGACCGGGCAGATTGATGCAGGGATTGCCCAGCAGGGTCCACATGCGATTGTGGATCGGATCGCCCGTGCTCTCAAGCCCCTCGGGCGCTTCTCCCGGAGCGCTGGGGCATAGCAGAACGTCCACGCCCTGGAAAATTTCCCCCAAGGCAAAACGTCCATTGGTGGCAGCTGCAAGGGCAGCTTGGTAATTCTTGAATTCCACAGAAAGCCCTTGTTCAATCAAGTCTACCACATGGGAACTAAGTCGATCACGGAGCTGGTTGTACTCGAAGGACAGATCACGGGCGGCGTTTTGGGCCATGACAATTTTTTGCCGGGACACCAAATCGGCGAACACAGTTGGCAAATTCACATCGCACACCTTTGCTCCGGCTGCTTCCAGGCTCCGGGCGGCATTCAAAACAGCCGCCTGACTGTCCGGGTCAGCCTGTTCCCATTCATGGGTGCGGCAGAGGCCGATACGGGGCTGTCTAGCCTCGACCCCTATAGGTGCACCAATCAACGCCGCGCGCATGAGATCTATGTCGGCAACTTCGCGACAGAACCAGCCCAGGGTGTCCAGATCGTGAGCTAAAGCCTTGACCCCATACATGGGCAATGCGCCATACGTTGCCTTATACCCCACAACGCCGCAATAAGATGCCGGGCGAATCACCGAGCCCCCGGTTTGCGTGCCGAACGCCAGAGGCACCATGAAATCCGCCACAGCCGCCGCGGAGCCCGACGACGATCCGCCGGGCGTGTGGTCCGGATTATGCGGGTTGGTGGTATTTCCTGGCTCAAAATAGGCGAACTCAGTAGTCACCGTCTTACCCAAGGGTATGCCCCCTGCCGCCCTTACGAGGGAAACACAGGCCGCGTCATGGGTCGTTTGGTTGTTTGGGTATGCGGCGCTGCCATACGTGGTAGACATATCAGCCGTATCGATAATGTCTTTGATGCCCAAGGGCAGTCCGTATAATGGTTCATTTAGGACCAGACTTTCAGCACTGCGCTGATCCAAGGCCTTAGCAGTCGCCACTGCCCCTTCGTCGTTCAAATGGCACCAGGCCTTGACCCACCCATCCCGTGCGTCGATGCGGTCCAGACAAGCCGCCAGTAGATCACAGGCTGAAAATTCGCCTCGTTCCATCGCAACGCGCGCTTGCGTGGCGCTTCGCTCATTAGCTGGCGTCATTTTGCTCCACCTTGATATGAACGTGGATCCGCGCGCCAGGAAGTCATCAACCAAACGAGTTCCACTCTTCTATGGCGTACTGATTTCATTATCAAAATCCTTTCCAAAAACCAGAGCTATTAAAATAATAATGGTGGGCCTTGAGATTGACCTGGTGCTGTAAGTTGCACCATTTTGGAGCGAAAACTCGAAAATTGTCTGTACTAGTAGTAGTATGTAACTATGTTACCTACGAAAATTTCCTATATTGTAGTGCATTGTTCAGTTTCACCCAAATGCTTCCAAACTGCGCCACAGTTGTGAAAAAAGGGAAAGATAAGCGCGCTGCAGGCCCGCGGGAGGTAATAAAACTATCGCGCCGCAGGCGCGCGAAAAAATATGGATTTTTATAACAATATAAGGAATTCTGGCATTATCAACTATCAAGAATTTGGAAGGAAGAACTTTTGTCATGCCCCTACCTGTGACGCAAGATTCAGAATCAATTCTGAGCGCCCTTATGTCTCTAGACACGCTTCATGGCATGGATTGAATTACACTGGAATCTACAGCATTTCGAAGATAAAGGTCG
>CAXGCE010000206.1:0-4770 GCA_964007795.1 uncultured Alphaproteobacteria bacterium
CAAAATTAACCCCGACTTTTCGTCGAGCCACTGCTCCACAGTTTTGCTGAAGTAACATTCTCATAGCGCGCACCCGTCAAACGGTAAAAACAAAAGAGCACGCGGCAAACATACGCGATGAGCGCTTGCCGAAATCATTGGTGCGGAATCTGGCTTGATGCCATTATGTTGCGGTACCTTTTTCGCATTCGATCACAAGCCACAAGCGCAGAGAATTCCCGAAATGAAAGACGAAACCAAATTGGTCACTACCGGCCGCGACCCGGAAAACAATCACGGCGTCGTCAATCCACCGGTCTACCACGCTTCGACGATCCTACACCCAACATTGGATGCTTTGGACAGATCGCGAAAAAGGCGAGAAGCAGGAGAAAGAGGTGTCTATTACGGACGGAAAGGAACACCGACAACATTTTCCCTCGAAGACATGGTTTGCGCCCTCGAAGGTGGCCACCGCTGTCAAGTCTACCCGTCCGGGTTGGCAGCTATCGCTGGATCCTTATTGGCTTTTGTAAAGGCAGGCGATCACATTCTTATGACCGACGCTGCGTATGCACCGGCACGGCGCTTTTGCAACGACCTGGCCAGCCGCTACGACGTTTCAACTACCTTTTATGATCCGGCGATTGGCACCGGAATTAAGGATCTAATCCACGACAAAACCAGGGTCGTTTACGTGGAAGCGCCAGGAACTGCCACATTTGTTATGCAGGACATCCCTGCCATTGCCGATGCCGCCCATAAAATGGGCAGTGTGGTCATGATGGATAATACCTGGGCATCGCCCTTGTATTGCAAGCCGTTCACGTTAGGCGTGGATGTTTCAATTCAGGCTGGGACAAAATATATTGTCGGTCATTCCGACGTAATGATTGGCACGTCATGCGCCAACAAGGAAACCTGGCCGGCGGTTGAAAACATGGCGGGTTTGTTGGGCCACGCAGCCGGGCCAGATGATGTTTATCTGGCGCAACGGGGCATGCGAACGCTATCTGTACGTCTGAAGCGGCATTGGGAAAACGGCCTAAAAGTAGCTGATTGGCTGAGAGACCAAGACATGGTGGAGGTGGTCATGCATCCGGCACTGCCGGAAGATCCCGGCCACGAACTATGGAAGCGCGATTTCCTAGGCGCCTCCGGCTTGTTTGGCATCACATTGAAGCCTTGTCCTCGCAAGGCCGTGGCTGCCATGGTCGACGGACTAGAGTTGTTTGGCATGGGGGCATCCTGGGGCGGATATGAGAGTCTGGTGTTGCCACAGGATCCCAATGCCTTCCGCAGCGTTACGCCTTGGCCATACGAAGGGCAATGCTTACGCTTCCATATCGGACTGGAGGATACCGACGATCTAATCACTGACCTAGACGCCGGTTTTAAACGGTTGGAAGCAGCCCTCTAAAATGGGGACCCTGTCATGGGGACTATAACTAGGGCCGGATGCTGGTTATTCGTTCCTTTAACGGCTTTGGCTTTCCAGATCAGTGCCGCCAAGGCCAAGACAATAGAAACTATAGAGCTGTTAGCAGCAGCCTCCACTACGGAAGCAGTAACGCAGATAACGTCGTCCGTGCAACGAGATCTAAATATTCGTCTGCGGCCAACATTCGCCGGCTCTTCAACACTTGCAAAACACATCGCTGCCGGTGCCCCGGCGCATTTGTTCCTTTCTGCCGATCCTGATTGGATGTCATATCTTGAAGGACGAAATTTAGTGACCGCCGGAAATAGGGTCAATTTGCTGAGTAACGGGCTCGTCTTGCTTCAAAGGGGTAAAAACATGCCCTCTGTGAATCTAGCGAACCTGGTCTCGGCATTGGGCAACAAACGTTTGATAATGGGCGATCCAGCGCATGTGCCGGCCGGACGTTATGGCAGGCAAGCGCTTGAATATCTGGGACTTTGGCACGCAGTTAAGGCACAGACCGTCTCTGGCGCATCAATCCGAAATGCTCTTGCCCTGTTCTCACGCGGTCATGGACGCTTTGCCATTGCCTACATCACGGACGCCCGTGTTTATCGCGATCTCAACATAGCCTTCCGGTTTCCAGCGGAAAGTCATGCCCCCATTGTCTACCCCTTGGCCCTAATTGGCACCGGGGTCGATGGCCGAGCTAAAAGGGTCTTTGATTTTCTGCAAAGTGAACAGGCGCGCGCCATATTTACCTATTATGGCTTTACCTTTTTGCCTCTGCTCCACTAATTGACTTTATGTTAAGCCAATTGGAGATAGAAGCCCTTTCATTATCCCTGAAAGTATCCGTATGGGCAGTAGCCTGCATCCTTCTGCCAGGTATTGCCATTGCTTGGCTTTTGGCGCGCCGCGATTTTCCTGGGAAGGCTCTGCTAGATGGTTTCGTTCATTTGCCGCTGGTTCTGCCACCCGTTGCCATCGGTTATGTGCTGTTGGTGATGTTTGGTCGTAATGGACCCCTGGGCGCATTGCTGTACGACTGGTTGGGGGTTAACCTGATATTCTCTTGGCGGGGGGCTGCCGTTGCAGCTGGCATCATGGCCTTCCCGTTATTGGTTCGTGCTGTGCGCCTATCCATGGAAGTCGTGGACCAACGTTTGGAAACGGCGGCACGGACCCTGGGCGCAAGACCCTGGCGAGTCTTTCTAACCATCACCCTGCCCCTCGCATCACCTGGCATTCTGACCGGCGTCCTGCTGGCCTTCATACGTTGTTTAGGCGAGTTTGGCGCCACCATCACCTTTGCGGCTAATGTTCCAGGTGAAACTCGTACCCTTCCCCTGGCGCTATATACGGCCCTGCAGGTTCCGGGAGGCGAAGATGCGGCAATGCGGCTTGCCCTTGTGTCAATCGCCCTAGCGATTGGCGCCTTGGTCGCTTCCCAATTCCTGGCCCGTGAAGTGGCAAAACGGATCGGGCTTTCGTGATGCTGGATCTAAATGTAGGCACTCACCTGGGGGATTTCTCGGTCGACGCCAATATCAAAGCCGACGCCGGTGTAACAGCACTTTTCGGACCATCCGGTGCTGGAAAGACCACTTTAGTCAATATGTTAGCCGGTTTACTTCGTCCGGATCGGGGCCACATTATTGTACAAGGGGAAATTCTGTTTGATCGAGAACAGGGGATAGATGTACCGCCCGAAGCGCGCCGCATTGGCTATGTGTTTCAGGAAAGCCGGCTGTTTCCCCACATGTCCGTGGCCGCAAATCTGGATTATGGGCGGCGACAAGATGCGGTCAACTTTGACGCCGTCGTGGACCTATTAGCACTGGGGCCGTTGCTGAAACGGCGGCCCAATTCGTTGTCCGGCGGCGAACGCCAACGGGTCGCTATCGGGCGAGCCTTGCTGGCCGCACCACGACTGTTGTTAATGGACGAACCATTGGTCAATCTGGATGCACCCCGCAGGTCTGAAATATTACCATTCATCGAGGATTTACGGCGGGAGTTTGCTCTTTCTATTGTCTATGTTTCCCACAACATGGACGAAATCATACGCCTCGCGGATCAGTTAGTGGTGATGGCAGAAGGCACCGTGGTGGCAAATGGCCCGGTAGCCGAAATCACCTCGCGTCTAGACCTGCGGCCCCTTACAGGTCGCTGGGACGCTGGCTCCGTAATTGACACCGTCGTCGCTGAACAAGATGAGAGGGATTTTCTAACTCGGTTGTCGTTCAAGGGAGGGAACCTGTGGTTGCCGCGCTTAGATCTGGCTATTGGGACAAGCCTACGGATACAGGTCAGAGCTCGGGATGTCAGCATTGCCCTAATTCCACCTGCAGATATCAGCATACTGAATGTTTTCGCTGGCGAAGTAATTGAGGTTGGTGAGGACGATGGTCCCCAAGTTGACGTCCTGCTTGATATCGGCGCTCCATTGTGGGCTCGTATTACCAAGCGATCGCAAAGGGAACTCAATATTGCACCCGGACGGATGGTTCATGCCATGATCAAGGCCATGGCCGTGGACCGTAGCGTTCGCAAATGAGCCTTCGGGTTAGTCTTTCTTTAGATTGGAGATATTGGGCCGTTCGGCCACACCTTCAGGTACTTCAACAGCTCGCGGAGCCTGGCTGTAAAAAAGGAAGGCTGGAACAGCACCGATTATCAAGGCAATCACGATCGTGCCCGGCCAGTGAAATTTAGTCATGCCCGCGAAACGCCGCCGCCGAGCGCTCTTCACCAAATACACGACAGCTACCACAGCGACCGCCGAGACCAGCCATATCAGCCAAAAGTCCCTCATTGCGGCATGCTAACAGAATCCTCATTACAAATCGATGTCTTGTAAGGCGATAGCGCGCCCTTTGGCCGCCGCTATCAAATAAGACAGATCGCTACCGCCCAAGACCATGCGGACGCCCATTTGGATGTATTTCTCGGCTAGATCGTCATAGATGCCGCCCATCCCCGGCCATTTACCGTTATTTTGGCAGGCGGAAATCGTTCTGTCGTAAGCGGCGACGACGTCCTCATGATTATACTGGCCGGGTATACCCATTTCGGCGCAAAGATCATTGGTGCCTATCAAAAGGACATCGACCCCGTCGACACCGGCAATTTCATCAGCATTGGCGATGGCCTCAGGGCTCTCCAACATAACCACGACCAGCAGGTTTTCGTTGATTAGCTCGGTCGCTTCGGCCATGGGGAGGCTTTCGTACTCCAAAATTGCGGCTCCGCCAGCTAGGGATCGGTGACCGATTGGTGGATAAAGACATTGATCGACCACGCGTCGTGCCTCCTCGGCAGTGCTTACGTGCGGCACCACAATCCCTTGCCCCCCGGCATCTAAC
>CAXGCE010000207.1:0-4764 GCA_964007795.1 uncultured Alphaproteobacteria bacterium
AATTCCGTAGTCCATAGTGCCCTCGGTTTTTTGATCCGGATTATCATAACGTTTGTTTCCAATCACACCAACTTGGGTGCAGAATACGCCCATGACTAAATCAGACCGTATCGTAACCGTGGGCGCAGCACAGCTTGGCCCGATAGGCCTGAATGAAAGACGCACGCAAGTAGTTGATCGACTGTTGTCCTTGCTGGATAAGGCCCATGATCGGGATTGCGACCTAGTGGTTTATCCGGAACTGGCTCTGACTACGTTTTTCCCCCGTTGGTATTTCGAAGATAAGGAGCAAATTGAGCAATATTTCGAAAGTGCTATGCCAAGCAATGAAACCCAGCCTTTATTCGACCGGGCCGAGGAATATGGCATCGGCTTCTGCCTGGGATTTGCGGAGCGGTCAGATGGAAAGTATTTCAATACCTGCATACTGGTGGACAAATCCGGAACGATTGTGGGCAAATACCGCAAGGTGCATTTACCGGGTCATTCGGACCACAAACCGGAAAGAAAGTGGCAGCATCTGGAGAAAGCCTATTTCGACGTAGGCGATCTGGGCTTCCCAGTCTGGCGTACCATGGGCGGCATCATGGGAATGTGCATCTGTAATGATCGCCGCTGGCCGGAAACATACCGAATGATGGGACTACAAGGCGTCGAGATGATTATGCTGGGCTACAATACCCCAGCTACCGAGCCGCCCTGGGGGTTTGAGCCGACTCATCTGGCTAGCCTGCACAACAACATTTCTATGCAATCCGGAGCCTATCAGAATGCCACCTGGGTGATCGGCGTGGCTAAGGCGGGACGTGAGGAAGGCTGCGACATGCTGGGCGGCACCCTGATAATTGCGCCAACTGGGGAAATTGTAGCCCAGGGCCATACTTTGGGCGATGAATTGGTAGCTGCGGACTGCGACCTGGATGCGTGTAATCACTACAAAAACACGGTGTTTAATTTCGCCGAACACCGCCAACCCGATCAATACAAACTGATCACTCAAACTGCCGGCGCCATTTTGCCGTCTGAGTAAGGCAAAAATTCTATGAAACTAATCGGCGTCGATGTCGGCGGCACATTCACGGACGTAATGTACGGCGATACAGAAAGCCAGGATATCGCCGTTCACAAGGTGCCGACTACTCCCGACGATCCCAGCCTGGCCGTTATTCAGGGCATGATAGAAATCTGCCAACGATTCAACGTGGACCGGAGTGCAGTGGATCATGTGCTGCATGGCACAACCATCGCGACTAATGCGGTATTAGAATACAAGGGAGCAGTTACTGGCCTAGTCACCACGGAAGGTTACCGGGATATCCTGCATATTGGCCGACACCAACGGCCTCAGCATTATTCCATCATGCAAGACGTACCCTGGCAGGACCGGCCCCTGGTGCAACGGCGCCATCGCAAAGTTGTTGCCGAACGCTTGACACCTCCTGATGGCGCGGTGCTGACCCCTTTGGACGAGGACGCCGTCAGAAAAGCAGCGCAGGAGCTAAGAACAGACGGTGTCGACGCTATCGCAGTATGTTTCCTCTTCGCCTATATCAACCCCATGCACGAAGACAGGGCCGCAGCCATTATCCGTGAGGAATATCCCGATTGCTTCGTCACCACATCGTCCGCCGTGTCGCCACAGTTCCGTGAGTTCGAACGCTTTACCACCGCCGCTATGAACGCTTTTATCGGCCCTAAGGTACGGACCTATGTGAAAGAACTGGAAGGCGCTCTCAGCGACAATGGTTTCAAGGCGGATTTGCACGTTATGGGCTCCAACGGGGGGGTTGCGACAGGCGCTATGGTCTCGGAACGACCGGTTTTGACGCTGTTATCGGGCCCGGCAGCTGGTGTTCTAGGGGGAGCAATGAGTGGGGAACGTTCTCACCGCAAAAGTCTCATCACCTTTGATGTGGGTGGCACCTCTGCCGATATCGGTCTTATTGTAAACGGCCAATTCGCCGAAGCGACCGCCCGAGACACCTGGATTGGTGGCTATCCAGTAATGGCACCCATGATTGACATCCACTCCATCGGTGCAGGCGGAGGCTCCATCGCACATCTGGACGCGGGCGAGGCCTTTCGGGTCGGCCCGCAATCTGCCGGGGCCGAACCAGGCCCTGCCGCGTACAACCGAGGCGGCACGCTGCCAACCGTGACCGATGCCAACGTCGTTCTGGGCCGGTTGCAACCAGGCAACTTTCTGGGCGGGGAAATGAGCCTGGATGCAGGTGCCGCCCGTGAAGCGGTGAGTGAACTAGCAGAAAGTCTAGGTATGTCAATCGAGGCCGCCGCTGACGGCGTTCTAACTATTATCAACTCCAACATGGCAAATGCCATCCGTTCCCGCACCGTGCAGAAAGGCCATGACCCTCGGGAGTTTTCCCTGGTTGCCTTTGGCGGTGCCGGGCCGTTGCACGGAGTGGATGTAGCCCGCGATTTGGGCATACCCGAGGTGATCATTCCACCATATCCCGGTATTACGTCCGCCGCGGGGCTGTTGACCACGGATCTCAAATACGATGCCATCCGTACGGAATTTCAGGTCAGCAGCAACGTCGACGGCGAACGTCTCACTCGGGATTTTGAAACCATGCAAGCTGGCCTCGTTGATCAATTCAAAGCGGACGGCTTAGAAGCAGGCGCTGTGACCTATCAGCGCAGTGGTGATTTGCGTTACGTTGGGCAGGGATACGAGTTGCGCGTCCCGGTGGCGGATGGCCCTGTAGACGACGCTAGTCTCGCAAATATCTTCAAGGCTTTCGAAAACATCCATACAGCAGAATATGGACATGTGTTCGAAGACAACCCGATCGAAATAGTTAATATCCGGGTTACCGGCGTCGGCCAGATGCCCAAAATTGAACTGCCGACCCAGTCCCCGGGCGGCAAACTAGACGATGCGCTGCTGGAAGAAGCCCAATGCTATTTCCGGTTAGACGGTGAACAGCAAATCATGGCGACGCCACTGTATGAACGGGACAAGCTGCCCGTCGACCAGACGTTCAAAGGGCCGGCAATTGTCCTACAAAAAGACACTACAACCGTAATTCCCCCCGGCGCCAAGGCGACAGCTCAGGCGGGCGGCAATCTATTGATAGAGACGGGAACCTAAAGATGAATATTCCAAAGAATGCACCACCTGTAGACCATGTTACCGCATCCGTCATACAGGGCGCCCTAGAGAATATTGCTATCGAAATGGGCTACAAGCTCATGCGCATGTCCTATTCATCAATCATTCGTGAATCAGAGGACTTCGGCGCCGGCCTGGTGGATACTCAGGGACGTGGACTCGCAGAATCCGCCCAATCAACCCCCCTGCAATCCGGCCCAATTCCGGGTTATGTCCGCGGCATGCAAAAGATCCTGGCGGAGCGGGGTGAAACCCTGCGCCCAGGAGATGTGATCATGCATAACGATGCATATTCAGGTGCGTCCCACGGCCCGGACGTAGGTTTTATCGTGCCCGTGTTCTATAAGGACGAGCTGGTCGCGTTTTCAGCTACTACAGCCCATCACTTGGATATCGGTGCCCTGACACCCGGCAGTTGCGGTATTGTCGATGCCATCGATGCCTATGCTGAAGGCCTTCAGTTCAAAGCCATTCACGTCTATTCGGAGGGCAACAAAGTAGAGCCGGTCTGGCATATCCTGCGCGATAATATCCGTGTATCGGACCTTGTAGTGGGCGATATGGAGGCGCAGATCGCTGCAGCCCGTATCGGCGGTGAACGTTTGGTGGAGCTGATCGACCGCTATGGCAAATCAATTTTCCAAGCAGCCTGCGAAGCAGTCATGAACCATTCAGAGCGTTTAATGCGCCAGGCCATCGGCGCACTACCCGATGGAACCTACTCGGCTACCACTTTTATAGACGGCTATTTGGACGAACCAGACCCTACTTATAAGGAATTGCCTTTATGCGTGGCCATCACGGTGAATGGCGAGGAAATGGTGGTCGATTTGACCGGTACAGCGGCGCAAATTGATGACAAGCCCATCAATATGCCCCTACAGGGCACCGTGGACATCGCCGTCTGGCTCACGGTACGCTCTGTTCTTCTGGACACGGCGATACATGGCCACATTCCCGTTAACGATGGTTTGGTGCGCCCCATCAAAATTGTCGCACCCAAAGGCTGCCTAGCGAACCCAATATTCCCTGCCCCCACGATTGCCCGCTTCTGCCCCGGCAACCAGCTGGCGGATACGGTGATGAAAGCTTTGTCGGGAGTAGCGCCCAGTCAGGTTTCCGCCGGCATTGGCAATCTTCGTGTCATCGCCTTTTCAGGCCTGCGGGATAGCGAACATTGGGTGCATATGGAGATCTTCGAGGGCAGCTACGGCGGCCGAGACGGTAAGGACGGCATAGACGCGGTGGATACCCTGTATGCCAATACCCGAAACAATCCCATAGAAGATATTGAAAGCCACCTTCCCCTGCGTGTCGGAAGATATGAATTACGCGAGGGTATAAGTGGTGCCGGTCAATGGCGTGGCGGCCTTGGCTCTGTCCGAGAGTTCGAATATTTGGACGACGGCGGCGCTTCCATCGAGGGTGAGGGCCACAAATTTGCCCCCTGGGGTTTCCGGGGCGGGATGGACGGTGGCTCCGCAGGTTTACGCCTGGACCGAGTGGACGGAAACGGCGGAGATTTACCATCAAAAGTCCCGCACACTGCCGTGCAAGCTGGGGATAAGTTTGTCTGTGTCGGGCCCGCAGGTGGAGGTTACGGCGATCCGTTACGACGCGATCCTCAA
>CAXGCE010000208.1:0-4734 GCA_964007795.1 uncultured Alphaproteobacteria bacterium
AACGCCTTGCCCGCAGAGCCGATTTTGGCCATGGCATCATCGGGGCTGATCAAGGTACCGGGGCCACACGCCTCCGTAATACCATAGACCTGGTGCACCTCAATGCCGATGTCCCTATAGGTTTCGATCAAGTTGGCCGGGACCGGCGAGGCACCGGACATGATCCAGCGCAGATGCGAAATATCGTAATTCTGGAATTCCGGCACCTGCAGCATGAAGTTCAGCATCGCCGGCACGGCCAAATTTACAGTCAGCTTTTCCCGTTCAGTCACTTCCCACATCAATTTGGGGTCGAATTGGCGCAGCATGATGCAGGTGCCGCCGATATAGACTGTCACTACGGCCGGCAGCAGAGCGCCGACGTGGTACATAGGCAGGGCAATAGCAAAGCGATCCTTGTAACGAAATTCTGCTGTGGTGCTTATTGTGATTAGGGCCCAGGTCATGGTGTTATGGGTGTGGAGCGCTCCCTTGGGCAAACCAGTGGTGCCAGACGTGTACATGATGAACACATCATCATCGTCTCCAGCTGTGATCTCGGGCGCAACGTCGGAGGCGGGATTGGTCAAAGCGTTGTAATCAGTGGAAAAAAGATCCCGTTCATGTCCCTCATCACAAAGTTCCACCCAGTTGACGATATCCGTGCCCCCGCCACCACGGCCATTCAAATCGCACACGGTTTCCGAAAAATCGCTGCCGTAAATTAAAGTAGTGGCGCCTGCATCCTTTAAAATATAACTCAACTCGTCCGCCAATAACCGCCAGTTCAAAGGCACCACAACAGCGCCAATCTTGGCCAAACCAGTAAAACTTTCGAAATATTCGACCCCGTTCATCATTAAAATGGCGACCCGGTCACCCTTCCTTACGCCAAGGTCGCGCATGGCATTGGCCAACTTGTTCGCGCGCAGATCTATTTCACGGTAGTTTAGCCGTCGGCCTGTGGCCACATCGACCAAAGCCTCCATGGTCGGGTTCAAATGGGCACGTTTGCTCAGGAATTGACCAATATTGTTTCGCATGACCTTCTACCGTTCCCGTTATCCTCAATCCTTGATGGCTAAGATGGCATATCCGAAAAGAATTTCCCAGTTCCCCAAATTTCCATTTTAGTCTCACAGTTGACGACAAAAAATTTGGCAAGCTTGGTTCTTCCCCTTGGTCGCCATCAGCAAGGAGACCCATCACGAATGCTAAATCTTGTAATCCGGGGTGAGCGAGCCATTCTCAAACACGGAGACGCCCACATTTTGCACATGCCGGCCAACACCAGTAGCAAGTAATTTGACATTATAATGGTGGCCAGCCTCTATAGTTAGGGCAATTCAATTGCCGGGAGGGCGTAATGGAATTCGGCATATGCATGTTCGCGACAGATTATTCGATGCAAGCTGCGGATCTAGCCGTGGCTGTCGAAGACCGGGGTTTTGACGCCCTGTTTATTCCGGATCACACCCATATCCCTGCCAGCCGCGAGACACCCTTCATCATTGGTGGAGAGCTGCCCCCCGACTACTCTCACAACGTGGATATGTTTCTGGGTCTGACGGCTGCTGCTGCGGTGACAAAACGTATTCGTCTTGGCACGGGCATTTGCCTGGTAATGGAGCGCGACCCGATCACCACCGCTAAGGAGGTGGCCAGCCTGGATCACATCTCCGGGGGTCGGTTGGATTTCGGCATTGGCGGCGGCTGGAACCGGGAGGAAATGGAAAACCACGGCATGCCCTGGGAAAGACGATGGAAGGTGGTTCGCGAGAGGGTAGAGGCCATGCAAGCGATCTGGACCCACGACGAGGCCAGTTACGACGGCGAATTCGTCAAATTTGATCGAATTTTCTCTTGGCCAAAACCAGTACAAAAACCTTATCCGCCGATTTATGTCGGTGGTGATGCTGCGGGTACTTTCAAGCGAGTTTTGAGTTACGGCGACGGCTGGGTTCCCATGTTGGCCCAACAAGGCAATTCATATGATTTGAAGACTGACCGCATGGAGGAATTGGCCGCCCTGGCCCAGGAGGCCGGGCACGCACCCTATCCTGTCACAACGTTCGGCACGCCACGCGATCCGGCTGCCATCGCACAATTGGCCGCTCAAGGCGTGACCCGCTGTATTTTCGGGATCAAGGCGGCGCTGGCGGATGATGTGCTGCCGCGTTTGGACAAAATTGCCCGTCTGGTGACCGAAGTGCGAAGCGCGGGGACCTAGATTTTCGGTCCTAATAGCGAACGACTTGGCAAGGTGCCGGTGAAAGCAACACATCTAGGAAAACGCAATACTATGCCAATTGAAAAGGCTTTATTGTCGAGATATAGGCTATTTAGTAGGGCTTGTCGCCTGCAACCGTGACACGATAGCCATGGCGGACCCGGGGGTAATAGTCCCAGACCGTGCGGTGTTGAGCGCAACGGTTATCCCAGAAGGCGACGGATTTCTCTTCCCAGACGAAGCGGCACTGGAATTCCGGCGTGGCGATGTGTTCGTACAACATCTTCAATAATGCATCGCCTTCATTGGGCGTAAGCCCGTCCACCCGGGTTGTAAAATTCTCGTTCACGAATAGACACTTCCGACCTGTCACCGGATGTGTGCGCACGATGGGGTGCAGCGAGACAGGATAACTGTCATTACCATCCCGCAACTCGCCCTTATGGCCCAAGCGGTCCCGGTGCACATGGGCGGATTCATGCCAGGCCTGCAATCCGTCCAGAAAGTCCTTCATGGGCTGAGACAGGGCGTTATAGGCGGCATACATGCTGGCGAACATAGTATCGCCACCGGTTTCCGGTATCGTATGCAGATGCAGAATACTGCCCATGGGCGGCTCTTCATCGCAGGAGACATCGGAATGCCATTTCATTCCTGCCACTGCTTTGGAGCGTTCGTCGGAACGGATGGTGATAATTTCAGGACGGTTCTGGGTTTTCTTGGCTGAGGGATGAATGTGCAATACACCAAACAGTTTGCCAAAATCCATGTGTTCATCCAGGGTCATCTCCTGATCTCGAAAAAAAATCACTTGGTGCTCCATCAACGCATCATGAATTTCCTGATAGAGCTGATTGCCCAAAGGCTTCGAAATATCGACGCCGGAAATCTCCGCGCCGATAACCGGATTGAGGGGCTTTACGTCGATCGCTTCGTAGGTCATTTATCTTACGCTCCAAAGTCAATCATCGCCGGCGGCGGTAAACACGGGATTATCCTCTACCTCGTCTACCAACGCCTCCGGGCCTTCTGTGGGTAGGGGCCGCAGCCAGTTCAAGGCGGCGTCGATATCCCCTTCCCAGACCTCGCGGGGCAGGTCGTACAATAATTCTACGCCATATCCGTTAGGGTCTGAGATATACAAGCTATGAGTCATTCCGTGATCTACTCGGCGGCCAAAATCGACGCCCTTGGACTGCATAAAGGCCAACTGCGACAGCCAGGCTTCGCGGTTCGGTAAGGTTATGGCCACATGGTTGATGGCCGTGGGGTTGCCGAACATCTTGAAGTCCTTGGGCGGTTCGGGCAGCTCCTTGTTTTCCACTAAGGCCAAATCATGATGATGGCTTAAGCCATCTTTTTCGCCGCTGTAGAACCGCATATTTGGCGGATTGGGCCGGTCGGGCGCCGCCTTCAACTCGCCCACCTGCTTGAAACCGAGGATCTCCGTCCAGAATTTGTGAGATTCCTCCATATTCCGAACATTTAGCACCAGATGGTTGATGCCACAGGGTGTGAGGGCCCTGTCCGGCACGGCGAAGGTTGCGGGTGTCTTGTCGCTCATCCGTATGCTCTCAGTAAAGTGATGATAAGTTGGGGTGTATGCTAGCAGGCGGGCCTCTATCCGTCCAATTCGGGGATCACCCATAATGGCTCCTCGCCGCGGGCCACCCGTTGTACATTGTCAAAGGCATTGCGCACCCGAGCCTGATTGCTTTCCTGGGTAGGACCGGCCATGTGAGCAGTTAGGATTACATTATCCAGTGCCAGCAGCGGGTTATCGCTGTCGGGCGGTTCCTGGTCGAACACGTCCAGCCCGGCAGCGGCAATGCCTCCGGATGTCAAAGCCTCATGCAGGGCTAATTCATCCACTACGGGACCACGGGCCGTGTTCACAAAAACCGCCTCAGGCTTCATGGCCGCCAGTTCTTCGGCTCCAATCAAATGGTGGGTGCTGTCGTTCAGGGGCACATGCAAGCTGACTAAATCGGCCTGGGCCATCACCTCGCGCAACAGGCGGAAGCGTACGCCCAGTGCATCCTCCTGATCTTCCGTGAGCCGCGCGATGTCGTAGTAGATGACATTCATGCCGAAAGCCTGGGCCAGGCGGGCTGCTTTCTTGCCTATGGTACCTAGGCCGACAATGCCTAGGGTCTTGCCGTGCAGCTCATACAGTTTCGGCACGTCATTACCCCGCCAGCGGCCGCTTGCAACATTGGCGTGCTGGACTGCCAGTTTACGCGAGACCGCCAGCATCAACATAATGGCGTGTTCCGAGACCGCGATTGCATTGGCCCCGCCGTTGTTAGCAATGGGCACTCCGGCTCGCTGAGCGGCGGCAATATCTGCCCGGTCGTATCCGGCACTCAAAAGCTGGATCAGTTTTAAGTTTGGGCCGTTCTTGTATAATTCCTCGTCCACCAGCATATCAACGAACCCCACTAGATATTCCGCATCCGCCATGGCCGTGTTGTACGCTTGGCTGTGGGCGTCGGCGATCACTATGTCAAAACCGGCCGGGGCCA
>CAXGCE010000209.1:0-4731 GCA_964007795.1 uncultured Alphaproteobacteria bacterium
TTTCCTGGCGTCTGAATTTGACGGCCATCTAGCTCTATGCCGTAACCACCCCCTAATTCGATCACGACGGCATTTTTGTAAAACCTTTTCATACGGGTCCTAGTTGTTGGCGGCGCTACTGCTGCAATTTTTATGTACGTTGACTAACGGTGCACCAAAAGTTAGCCACAATTCCTCCAATATCAGTCCCACCTGTCCGCATGTTTACCGCCCAATTGTGCTAACGCCACACACAGATATTTCAAACGTCAGACCACAACTCCTCCACACATGGCAGCAAGTCGCAATAATTTCCTAGTACGGTGCGGGCACCAGCAGCGCGCAAAGCATCGGCACAGTGGTAGCCCCAGGCGACGCCAACAGGGTGGACGCCTGCGTTCACCGCCATGGCCATGTCGAAACTGGTATCGCCAAGCATTAAGGTATCGTTAGCCTCCACACCGGTTTCCATCATGGCTTGATGCAACATAGACGGATGTGGTTTTCCCGGATGCCCGTCAGCTGTCTGCAAGGTAGAAAATATGTCTCGCAATTTATGGTCCTCTAAGACCGCCTCCAATCCAGGCTGTGATTTCCCTGTGGCGACACCCAGCAGATAACCCTGTGAATGCAACGTTCGCAGCACCTCGTCCGCGTGTGGAAACAAGGGTTCAAGAGATCCTTCTGACCTATGATGTTCAATAAATTGTTCTTGGTAGGCAGCTACTAGGCGGTCAACCGCTAATGCATCTGACCCGGGCAAAAGACGCTGTACTGTCTCTTCCAAGGACAATCCGATCAATTCACGAATTGCCCCTGGATTCGGTGGAGTATATCTCAGGCCCTTGAACGCAGCAGTTATCCTTTCTACGATCGTGTGTTGACTATCGACCAGTGTACCGTCGCAGTCAAAAATAATCAGTCGCAAGTTGTCCTAATCCTTGTCCGGCCCGGCAACAAGGGCTGAGTCGGAAACGGAGCGGAGATCCCGTAAGGTCCAGCGGCCCTGTTCTACTGTGGCGATGAACTCGGCCACCACCTGATTGAAAGCCGCCGGTTCTTCCAGGTTCGCCGCATGACCCGTGCGGGGTAGCATAACAAGACCAGACGACCGGATGGTACGCTTCAGAAACAGGTTGGCATCTAGACAGGGCTCATCCTCGTCACCAGTAACCAGCAGGGTTGGCACCTCCAGCGCTTTCAATTCATCCTCGAGATCATACAACGACGGCCGTTTTGCTTGCACACCAGCCATGGTCCGCCCCGACCCTTCGGCCGAATGGCTCAGAAATCTATCTTGAAATTCAGCAAAACCACGAGGATCTTTGTTTTGATATTGCACTCGTGTAGGCCCTAGAGAATAGGGGGTGCCAACCTCTACCATGCCCTTTTCGAAGAACGAGGCAGCAAATTCCTCTACTTCAGCATTAAAGCCATCACGGGTATCTTTTTTGGCTCCATAGCCGCATCCGACGACGACCAGACTGCGAGCCATGTCAGCATACCGCATTCCAAAATGCAGTGTGGCAAAGGCGCCCATGGAACAACCCACCACGTGGGCTTTTTTAATTCCAAGGCCCCGTATCACAGCGGCGATGTCATCAGTAGCAATATCTTGCGAGTAGAGGCCAGGATCACTGGGCACGTCTGAAGGCGGATAGCCGCGAGCGTTGTAGCTAATGCAACGGTAGCGACGGGAGAAAAAGCGCACCTGGGGTTCCCAGGAACGGTAATCATCAGCGAATTCGTGAACGAAAACGATGGGTTGGCCGCTACCAGCTTCTTCGTAATACAGCTTGGCACCTTCAGCTTGAATATGGGGCATGCGATCGATCCTCCCTACATCATCCAAATTCATCTTCAGCTTCGATTTCCGCCATGCGTTCGGTAGCAGCCTCAGGATTAAAGCCCAGAGCTTGCATGGTCGCATGGAAATGCTCCGGGACCCGCGCCTCTGCCGTCAAGGTACCGGCATCTGGGTGGGGTATTTTGATTGATCGCGCGTGCAAGTGCAGACCCCTGCTCACCGCCATACCGGACAGCACAGAAGCTGCAGCGCCGTATTTGCCATCGCCCAAGATCGGCGTGCCGATGGCCGCGCAATGAGCCCTCAACTGGTGTGTACGGCCTGTCCGGGGCCACAGAGCTAACCAGGCCGCTTGTTGGCCAAGTTGTTCGATGACGGCGAAATCCGTGGTGGAGCGTTTGCCCCGTTCACGGTCCACCCGTGCACGTTCACCGCCCCTGCCGGGCAACTTGGCCAGGGGCAAATCTATCTGTCCGCGTTCATTAGGCGGCACGCCCGAGGTGATCGCCCAGTAGAGTTTTTCGGCCTCGCGGTCACGAAAGGACTGGGCCAGGGAAGCCACTGCACGGGCATGGCGGGCCAAGACCAGAACGCCCGAGGTGTCCCTATCCAGTCGATGGACTAGGCGCGGCCGTTCGCTCGCGTCAAATTGCAGTGCGTCTAGCATGCCATCCAAATGGAGTTTCGTGCCGCTGCCACCCTGCACAGCTAGGCCGGCCGGCTTATCCAATACCAAAACCGACGGATCCCGGTACAGGATGCGTCTCCGTAACTCCCTGCTATCATGGTCCGAAACCTTGGCCCGAGGTTTTGGCGTTGACAGCACCAGCGGCGGCACACGAACCAGTTGGCCCGGCGCAAGGCGATGCCCCGCCTTGATCCTAGCGCCATCTACCCGCACCTGACCCTTGCGCAGCATCTTTTCCAGATGGCCATGGTTAAGCTCGGGGTAGCGGCGGCGAAACCACCTATCTAAGCGGACATCATTATCGTCCACATCAACTTCGACCAACTGAGCCAAGTTCATGTTAACACGTGCCGAAACAACAACAGGCCGGCAAACATTCCGCCAATAGACAACAGTACGTTACCGCCAATATAGGCAAAAGCTGGGGTCAGACTGCCCCGTTCCAGCAATAGGACCGCGTCTAGCGAAAAGGCCGAGAATGTAGTGAAGCCGCCCAGCACACCGACTACCAAAAAGCCGCGTATTTCCTGGGTTGCCGACCAGCGCTGAGCTAGATATTCCACCAACAGCCCCAAAAAAAAGGAGCCGACAACATTGACTGTCAATGTGCCCCAGGGAAAGCCGCCACCGGCCCAGCGCATGACCTGGCCGGAGATCAGATGACGACCCATAGCGCCCAGGGCGCCGCCGCATGCTACGGCGAACAGCATATTCATGTCCCAGGATCCTCTTCAACTTTAGCACGCAGCTTATCCCAATATGCCATGCGTTTCGCAACTTCACGTTCAAAACCTCGGTCGGCGGGACGATAAAATTTTTGCCTAGCCATCTGCCCGGGGAAGTAATTCTGTCCGGAAAACCCGTGTTCTGTGCCGTGGTCATAAACATATCCATCGCTATAGCCTAAGTCCTTCATTAAGGACGTTGGCGCGTTCAAAATATGTTTTGGTGGCATGAGGGAGCCGGTATCCTGTGCAGCGCGGGTTGCCCGACTCAAGGCGCCATAGGCAGCATTAGACTTAGGCGCCGTGGCCAAATAGATAACAGCCTGCGCAATAGCTAATTCTCCCTCGGGGCTGCCCAAAAAATCATAAGCATCCTTGGCCGCATTAGCTTGCACCACAGCTTGGGGATCGGCCAGACCGATATCCTCTACTGCGAAACGAACCAGACGCCGAGTGATATACAAAGGCTCCTCACCAGCCGACAACATACGCGCCAGCCAGTAGAGCGCAGCGTCCACGTCCGAGCCCCGCAAGGATTTGTGTAAGGCGCTTATCAGGTTGTAATGGCCTTCCTGAGCCTTGTCGTAAACCGGCGCCCGACGCTGAAGTGTCTTGCTTAAAGCAGCCACGTCCAGAGGCGTCATACTTTCCTCCAACGTCAGCAACTCTTCAGCCAAATTCAGGACAAATCGGCCGTCGCCATCCGCCATGGACAGCAGGGCTTGCCGGGCCTCTGGCTGCAAAGGCAGATCACGGCCGTATGCCGTTTCGGCCCTACGCAAAAGTTCTTCTAACGCGCCCTCGTCCAAGCGTTTAAGAACCAGTACCTGGCAACGGGACAACAAAGCCGCATTCAATTCGAATGAAGGGTTTTCGGTGGTAGCACCCACCAAGATTATGGTGCCGTCCTCGACATACGGTAGAAATCCATCCTGTTGCGATCGGTTAAACCGATGGATTTCGTCCACGAATAACAGGGTGCCTTGCCCATTAAGCCGCCGCTTGCTAGCGGCGGTAAACGCTTTACGCAGGTCCGCGACACCGGAAAAAACCGCCGACAGCTGCACGAAATGCAGCCCCACTTGGGTTGCCAATAGTCTCGCGATGGTAGTCTTACCGCTCCCGGGCGGGCCCCACAAGACTAGAGAGGCTAACCGGCACCCGGCCAACATGCGTTGGATCGCGCCATCATCTGCCAACAGATGATCCTGGCCGATCACCTGATCAAGATTATCAGGTCGCAGGCGCTCCGCTAGCGGCCGCAAGGGGCCCTGATCCATGCCAGCGGCTTCGAACAGAGTACTCATAAGCCAAACCGGATAGTTCGTACTTTTTTTCCTCTCTGCATGGTGATCTGCCATTCATCGACTGGCTTCTTCAAGGACTTGACCAGGTCCTTTACCAACTCAATACGGTCACGGTTCACCTGCAGAATCTTGTCACCGGGCCGCAGATAGCGCCGTGCGGGAGTTTGCCCGTCCACCTGCATGACGATGACGCCACGGTCTAAAGTATCCTGACCCAATTCCTCT
>CAXGCE010000210.1:0-4718 GCA_964007795.1 uncultured Alphaproteobacteria bacterium
CTGTCGCCGCCACCATGAGGCGGCCCAGGGGGGAGTCCGTGATGGCATAACCAATACGCGCGCCCTTACCGCCTTTAGCATAACTTGCCGGTGTCATGCCTAATTGATTGTCGGATAGTTCGTCTGAGTGCGAGGCCATACCGAGCATTGGAAATTTGAGCTTTACCGCGATTTTTGTCTAACTCTAGTTTGATAATAGATCATAAGACTATATCCAATTCACCAATGGAGATATTCGAATTTTATTCCAATTGGTATAATAAGGGAACAAGGGTTCAGAGTTTTGACCCGGCAAATCACCAACCGGAATTGAGCCTGAACGTATTACGATACAGACTATTCCGTTTTCCACATTCCTAGCCTCAGTCGATCATGACAGCAGGTCGAATTGGGTATTATGCAACCAATGGTTCCTCGTCACGCGATAGGTTTTGGTTAGGTGCTCACGTAGATAGCGGATCGTATCGTAGCGGCCATCTACCACCATGAGGAAATTTGGCCGAAACCGTGCCTCCAGGTATAAGGCGTCGAAACATATTTTTCGCCCCGGTTGCAACGCGGGTCCATCCACATAAAGAAAATCCGGCGTGCCATCGGGAAGATGCTCATAATGGAATCCCAAATCCGAGCCACGGTCTTCTTCGACTGCGGGCACATGACGGATCTCACATTGGGCTACCAGGTGTTCAGGTAAGGTCCCCTGGGTCACTGACGCCCAATCAGCCTTACCATCCAGGCTAATAATTCTCCCGGCCCGTTCCCCGTCTTTGTGTGTATTGTCGTATAAGGCCTGGGCAAGAATAACCGTAGAACAGCCGCTGCCCAATTCGAAAACTAGTTGTGGTTTGCGCTCCCGTACTAGTCGATAGAGAAACCACAAATCGCCCCCTTGCGGCGCCAGGGCGCCTGGCGGGCGGTTGATGGTAAAGTCGAGGTAACCTAACCGGCGAAGCCGCCAGGTGCCGTTCAGATTGGCGACGGCCCGCATTAGGCGCATCACGGGGCGGGCGATCATCCACGCAAAATCACGCCAAGAAGATGAGGAAACGTCGAAGAATCTGCTCACTTCATTGGGAATTGGGTATCGTCGCACCATTAACATTCACCTAAGCCACTGTCCATCGCCGCGCAGGCTGCTATAAGGTCGGCAACGGGTATCAGAATAAGGATAATGCCCAGACGTGAGTAGACCAACTATCATTTATGTGGGCGCACCAGAGGGTTTCGAAGTGTTAGCCAAAACGGCAGCAGATGCCGATTGCATCCATGTGAAAGCTGAAACAGAAGCCTTGGCGGATGCCTTGAAGGGCGCTCATGGCTTGCTGGATGCTTCCATGAAGGTGCGTATTGACGACGATATGATCGCCGCCGCGCCCGATCTTCAAGTGATTTCTTGCGCCACAACGGGTTCGGATCATATCGCTCGTGGCGAGGTTGGGGCGCGGGGTATTAATCTACATACCCTGCGCGAGGATGGCGATCTGTTGTTAGGCATCACGCCGGCGGCGGAATTGAGCTGGGCCCTGGTTCTAGCCTGCGCCCGCCGTCTACCCGCCGCCGCCGCCCACACCAGGGATGGTCTATGGATGCGGGAGGAATTTCCCGGCATCATGTTGAATGGCCGCACTTTAGGCCTGATCGGATGTGGCCGCCTGGGCCAATGGATGTCGCGCTACGGCACGGCCTTTGGCATGAAGGTGCTAGGATTTGACCCCCATGTGGACCCCTGGCCCGAAAGCATCGAAAAGACGACCTTGCCGGATCTGGTGGCGAATTCCGATGTGATTTCCGTGCATGTGCATCTGAGCGACGAGACTCGTGGCCTCCTTTCGGGGAAAATGCTAGCCACCATCAAACCTGGCGCTATTGTGGTGAATACCTCTCGTGGTGCGATTATTGATGAGGCGGCCCTACTGGCTGGCTTAAAATGCGGCCGTATCGGTGCTGCCGGTGTCGACGTCCTAGATGGTGAGCCCGATATTGATCAACACCCTCTAGTGGTCTACAGCCGTGACCATGACAACATGATTGTCACGCCTCATATCGGTGGATTCAGCCCCGATGCGGTACGCTTGGTCTGTCGCCGGGCGGCCGAAAAGATCGTAACTCAACTAGGGATCTAGGGATGGCCATCGCGGCATTCGCTCGGGCGGCGGCAAGAAAATCAAAACATGCCTTTGGTGTGCCGGGGTCCGGCCAGAGCCTGGAGTTGATCCAGGCCCTCGGCGACCATGGCGTGGCATTCCATTCTGTGTATCACGAAGGCGCGGCTGCTATCATGGCTGGCACGGTCGGGCAGTTGTCCGGCGGCACCGCCCTAGCCATCGCCATCAAGGGACCTGGCCTAGCCAACATGGTTGCCGGCATGGCGGCATGTACCTACGAAAATTTGCCCATTCTTGCGGTAAGTGAAGCCTACGGCCCAGGAGCACCACTGGCTAAGGCGCACAAGCGTCTGGATCAAGGGGCCCTGACGGCTGCCGTTGCGAAAGGCCGGCGCTATTTGGCTGCTGAAGGACCCGGATACGATGATTTGGCAGCTTGGACGAAAGCAGAAACCCCCGGCCCGGTATTCGTTGAACTGGCCGGTGCCGTCGAGACCGAAAAACCAGTCCCTAAAATACAGTCTAATGCGGACACAGGTGATGTTTTGGGTCGTATCAATAGATCTCAGCGGCCTGCCATCATTGCTGGCACCTATGCCCTGCGAGCCGGGCTTTCGCCGATCTTGAACCGCATGCAGATTCCGGTCTTTTCGACCGCCGCCGCCAAGGGTGCGGTGCATGAGGGACTGCCTCATGCTGCCGGCGTGTATACCGGCATAGGTCTGAGTTTGACGCCAGAATTTGACTTAGTGAACCAGGCGGATCTTGTCGTGGGCATTGGGCTGCGCGCCAGCGAGGTATTGGCGGCGGCTCCATTCTCATGCGGCGCGGTAAATCTTGATCCTGTGAATGCACCGGGAATGGACGGCTTCGCCTTCGACGGCATCGCTCGGGACCCAAGTCCCGCGCTTGAGTTGCTGACGCAAAAGGCCTGGGGGGTTGAAGAAGCGGCAAAGGTGACGGCCCGCCTTCGCCAGCACTTATTGGGTCCAGGCTTCTCCCTGCCCGCTCATGCCTTTGAAGCGGTGACCCGGGTCTTTGTAAACGGCGTGCGCATGGTGTTTGACACCGGTTACTTCTGTACCATTGGAGAGCATTTCTGGCAGGCGTCTAAGGGGGATTGGTGCTTATCCTCAGGCTCCGGCCGCTACATGGGTATAGGTCTGCCACAGGCTATCGCCGCGACGATCCAGGACCCATCAGTTCCGACAGTTCTGGCTGTGGGAGATGGCGGCATTGCGCCGTTCATGGGCGAGGCGATTTTGGCCCGCCGTTTGAATTTACCGTTATTAGTACTGCATATGTCTGACGGCGGCTATGGTTCTGTCCGCACCCGTGCCATCGCTGAAGGCCTGACCCAGGAGCCTATGTTGCAGCCGGCGGTATCCTGGCTTCCCGCCTTCGGCGGATTCGGATTTGCTACGGCATACGCAGAAACCTCTAACGCCTTGGGCAACGTCTTGGCGGATTGGCGGCCGGAAGGTGGGCCGTTGTTTGTTGAACTGCCTATGGATCCTGATGCTTATCAGGACATGGTGAAAGGTGTGCGATGAGTGAAAAACATATACTGATTGTAGGCACGGGCAGTGTGGGCATGCGTCATGGCCGGAACCTGACATCCCTAGGCGCACGCGTGTCTGGTATGGACCCGAGCGGCGAACGTCTCGCGACCTTCATGGATGAATTTCATACTTTGGCCTACGAGACCCTCGATGATGCGCTTGCGGAAGGTGGTTTCGATGGCGTCGCTGTTTGCTCCCCCACTCGCTTTCATGTGGAACAATGCGTCCCGGCGCTTGAAGCCGGGTTGCCTGTGCTATTGGAAAAACCAGTATCCAAGACCTTGGCGGAAGCCGAGAATTTGGCCGCTGCCATGAAACGTACCGGCACCGCCTTGCTGCTAGGTTATACATGGAGATGGTGGCCGCCGCTGTTGCGGGTGCGGGAGTTATTGGCGCAGAATCCCGTAGGCGAGATCCGGTATCTCGATTTCACCATGTCGGCGCATTTGGAGGACTGGCACCCAGGCGAGCCATTGGCAGATTTCTTTATGTCTTCTGCTGAGCTAGGCGGGGGCGCCTTGCTCGACGAAAGCCATTGGGTGGACTTGATGCTGTGGTTTTTCGGTATGCCCGACAGTCTTTCGGCCCGCGTGGAGAAGATTTCCGATCTGGATATCACCTCCGACGATAACGTGGACATGATGATTAACTTCGGTGATGGCCTGCGAGCAAATCTGCACCTAGATCTTTATGGCCGGCCGCATCGCAAGTCGATCCGCTTCATTGGTGAGGGCGGCACCATTCTTTGGTCGGAGGCGCCAAACCAAATCGCCGTTTGCTTGGAAGCAGGGGAGAATTGGTCGGCGGAAACCTTTCATTGCGAACGCAACGACATGTTCATAGGCGTGGCGCAAGAGTATCTGGACGTTTTGGATGGAATGGCACCGGACACGTGCACGATTGATGATGGTCTGAGCGTCATGACCTTGCTGGAAGCGGCACTGCACAGCCATGAAACCGGCCGACGTGTGGAATTGAGCTAGCAACATGGCATTGCGGGGACTAACGGTATTGGCAGTGGTGCCAGCGCGGGGTGGTTCCAAATCTATTC